>SCUR01000270.1 GCA_004297235.1 Candidatus Manganitrophaceae bacterium
CTTCCATAACGCGTCGTAGTCCATCCTCTCGATGATCGACCGGGCCGCCAGGTAACCCGAGGTCATGGCATACCGCATTCCGAAGCCGAACAGGGCGTCCTGGAACCCGGCCGCTTCTCCGACATAGCGTTTCTCTCCCCGCCGCTCGGTCGGCCGGATCGAGAAGTTCCCGTAGCCTCCGAACTCTCTGGGCGACTTCATCCCAAGGGAATAGAGTTTCTGGAAAGCCTCCAGTGTGCGGTTAAAGTAGAGCCGCTCCTCCCGGAAGCGCCGGAAGAGAACGGTCGCCAGCGTCGCCCGTCCCTGATGCGCCAGCAGGTAGGCATATCCCTTCGGCGCAAGCCGGTCATCGGCGATCGCCGCCGCCATGTCGGGAAGGTCGGTCTCAAAGAGAACCCCCTTGGCGATGGCGTCGGCGACCTTCGGTCCGATCGCGATGATCCCCCCGTCGGGAAGTTTCTCCACGCGCCTGTTAAAGACAATCTCCACACCGGCTTCGAGGGCCTGGGCCTTCAATCCCTGGTCGAGCGTTCCAGGATCGCTTCCCCGTCGGACGAGATAGAAGAGGGGGGCCCCGCACCGGACCGTCACCTTTCGAAGATCAGGATCATAGAATTCCGCCTCCCGGTAGGGGTGGCAGGGAAAATTGATCTTGATCCCCATCCGGGCCAGGAAGTCGATCACACCCTCCTGTGTGCTCCAGTTCTCGATTCCCTGAAAATCTCCGTGGAAGCGCGCTCCGACATCGGAGCGCGCTTCATAGACCACCACTCGGTAGCCATGGTGCGCGAGCGTGATGGCAGCAACCAGGCCGGCCGGCCCGGCGCCGACGATCTCGATCGGTGGGTCTTTCCTCCCCAGAGCGTTCATCTTCTTTCATTGTCTCCCGTTGTTTTCTGCTCTACCAGGCCCCGGTGTCCCCGGTCCCCTCTTGTCCGTTTAAAACGTCACCTGCACCAACAGTGTCGCCTTGTCCTGCCTGAGATCGGACTCGGCGGCGCCGGTGTCCATCAGCATGATCCCCCCGGGCGCTCCGACCGGCATCAGGTTGGCGGTGCTGAGCCGGCTATACTCCGCGACACAGCGGATATTCGGATAGGAATACCATGCGAGACTGACCACATACTGTCGGGCATCGCGGTTGAGGGGATCGTTTTTGATATCCCAATTGTTGAAGTCGTACCGAAGGGTTCCCAAGAGCGTCGGCAGGATCGGATAGATCGCTTCAAGCGTCCCGCTCACGACCTCCAGTCGATTCCCGCCGCGAATGCGGTCGCCCTCTCGATACCAGAAGACGCCCGGTATGATGTTGATTCTCCAGACAGAGAGATCGAGGCTGGCGCCGTATCCCAAAGTCTGATCGTCCGCGCCGACGTTGGCATCGCCCGCGCGGTCGCTGCTGACGATGAAGCTGACGGTCTGCCCCAGGATATCCTGATTGGCCCAGACGTAGACCGCGCCTACGCGCTGCTCGTTATTGTTTTTGGAATCGTATGCGGAGCCGTAGTTCCGGACTCCCGCGGCATACCGGAAGCCCACGGGGAGGAACCCGTTGAGCTCCGCCCCCACCGACGTCGGCATGAGGGAGGGGCCCAGCATCGGCTGGATCTGGATCAGGTACGGCGCCTCCGTCAGGCGGCGCGGCGTCGAGAGAAAGTAATTGTCGATGTGGTCCTTGCCGATCCGAAGGTTAAGCCGGGCGTCCGAGACCAGATCGTTGAATTGAATCACGAAGGCTTCTGTCTCGATCTCGGTGGTTGCCGTGTCGGGCATGCCGGTCGCCGGGTCGATCCCGGCATCCGGCGCCAATCCAGAAACCTCGCCGCCGATTGCCCCCAGAAACGATACCCTCGGCGCGACAGTTCCCCCGGCGAGAAGCTCCCATCCATCCATCCCCAGGGCGCTGCTCTTACGGTCCGGCAGCTCCGGCATGCCGATCAGGCCGACCACCTCCGGATTCCAGTTGTCCTTCCGGTATCGATAGGAAAAACTGATCTGTCCTGAGAGCGGGATCGGCTGCTCCCAGAGGAATTTTCCCTCCTGCCCCGGCATCCGATAGCCGTTCTGTTTGAACATCATCCCGAACGCATTCAGTTTTGGAAACCCGGTATGGCAGAGCGCGCAGGGGGCCTGCGTGGATCGGGAGAAGGCCGGGATGGCCCGCGCCTCCTGCGTGAAGCCCCACATGAACGCAGACATCAAAACCGATGCAACGACAACAGAGAGAAATCCTTTCTTCCCCATCAGACGCATCCTTATTTGAAATCGTTCAAAGATGATCCTCGGACTTCATCGCGAAGGCCTCTCCGGAAACCGCGATCAGATCGGCGCCGATCAACCGAACAGACCTTCGCGATGATTCTTCGTTTGCAATCCACCCCGCCCCTTACCGGCCCTTCAACTCGGTCGCCCGCATCCGATGCCATTTCGCGAACTCCTGGAGATCGTCTCGAACTTTCGCGGCGTCCCCAATAACCGCATCACAATGTTTCTCCACTACCGCGAGCGTCTGGGGAGGCGTTATTTTATCGTTGATGTAGTATCTTTTCTTATAGTCTTTCTTCTCCTGCTGATGTTCCGCAATCAATGCGTCCTGTGCTTTGGCCTTCTCCTCGTATGAAGCGGCCTTCGCCAAATGCTCGGATATGACCTGATCCACATCTGCCGCATAGACCGGCGCGCTTGCGGCGGCCAGAATCAGTCCCACACCCAGAAAAATCGTCGCAAATGTCTTCATGTTCTCCTCCTTTTTAAGTTCATGGTTAACAGCGGTCTTGCCTCCGCTTCCTCTATTTTCAAATTGGAGTTGCCATATTATTTTCATTTCTCGCCGAGCATCTCGGTAACCTACCGTCATCCCGCTCTTGTCGATACATCTACCGCTTCGCGAAGACCGCCTGAACGATCCACAGTGATTTCCGGACCTCATCGGCGAAAGTCTGGGAAAGAGCTTCCTGCCCGGGTACGACAGCCAGATCGCCCCCCACTTTCAATAGGTCTTTAGAGCTCTTCCCCACGAACTGTTTTAAAAAAACCTCCTCTCCGAACCGTTTGTCCTCTTCGGACTTGAGGACCTTGATCGCGGTGATCTGCCCCTTGGCGTCGATTGCGACCGCGACCGACATCGGCTGCTTGCTCCCTTCCACGCGGATGAACTGAGCCACGCCGACCCGCTTTCCCCCAACGATGGCGAAGTAGAAGGTCGGTACCCGGTCGTCTTCTGTCAGGGCCGCTTTGGTATTTTCCCGGACGAAGGCGACTTGCGATTCGTTGAGGCTCCCCTCGACAGCGGCAAAGGCTTCGGCCTCTTTAAAAATCCCCTTAAGCGGCTTTTCCGGGACAGGGGCCTTACCAGCCTCGGCGAGCCAGTCACCCGGCTTGCCAGGGGTGCTTCGGGGATCGCCTGGGTTCGCTTTCGCCTGAATCTCATCGATGTTGGAGATCCCGTCGCCGTCTGAATCTTTCTTTTCGATCTTAGAGAAGGCCTGAAAGTTAGCCCCCGCCCGCAAAAAGGCCTTGCCGTAGTCGTTGCTGGCCGACCCTCCTCCTTTTTCATGACAGAGGGAACAGGTGGTCTTGTAGCCGTACTTCGCCTCGAAGAGCCGTCGCGAAGAGGGAAGGGCCGCCGCCTGCGTCGCCCAGACGAACAGGACCACTCCGACGATCATGAAAAAGAGGAAATTAGGGAATCTGCTCACCGAACACCTCCTGCTTGATCAGCAACGCTTTCCGGACCCCATTGGCCACCGACTGCGACCCCTTCTCCGACCCGGGAACCGGGGTGATGTCCGCCCCGATCTTCAGCGGGTCCTTCGCGGTCTTTCCGCTGAATTGATCGAGAAAGGACGGCTGGCCGATTTTTTTATCCTCGCGGCTCGAAAGGATCACCACATGCCGAACTCTCCCCTGAGGGTCGACGGCGACCCCTATCTCGATCGGCCCGTTCTCGCCGGCCTGGTCGGCGAAGAGGACAAACCCAATCTTCTCGCCGGCCTTGTCGAAGGCGGGGTAGAAGGTCGGCGCCCGGCTCTCGGCCTCGACCCGCTCGCCGAGCGCCTGCTCGATCCGGCCGATCTGTTCGGCGGAGAGGCCCCCCTGGCGGGAGGTGAATTTCGCCGCTTCGGGATAGACCTGACTCAAGCGCTTGCCCGGCCAGCCCTTCTGGTGAGCGGAGGCAACCGGGTCGACCAGCAACGCTGCGACGAACATGATCCAGATACCGAAATGCAAACGTCTCATTTTCATTCTCCCCATTAGAAAGTAAGCAACATCTGTCCGATCACCATCGTGTCCATGATATTCTCTTTGTCGGAAAGAACCGCATCGCTCACAAACGCCAAGAGCCGAAGCGTCACTTGATCGAGCGGATTGTAGGTGACCCCGCCGGTGATCACCCCGTCATCCCGCGTCTGGGGGAGGCCATCCTTCCAGAGGTCGTATTGCAGGAGGAGCTTGACCTTCTGCGGAATCGCCGCATAGTCGGCGCGAACGTAGTAGCCGCGGACATCGATCCGATCTCCCGCCTCTTTTTCGTCGCCCGCGGTGAACTCTCCCATGAAGTCCCACCGCCCGATTGCATACCGTAGATCGACCGAGGCGCGGCGCTTGAGCACCAAGAGGCTGCGGTCGAGAAAGCCGTTGGTCAGCATGTCCTCCATGTCGAAGACAGGGGCATTGACGAACCGGTAGGCCTTCCCCCAGAAAAACGAGAACCCCCCTTTCAGATCCCAGGGCGATTCGTACCCCACCCGAGCCGCCACCGGCCGGTTGTTGTTCTCGGCATTGGTTTTGATCTCGCCGGCAACCACCCCGCCCGGCCCCAGAACCTCTTTGGTGATAAAATCAGGCCCCATCAGGACCGCCGCCGAGTAGTCGAGGTCTTTGTAGTAGCCCGCGAGCTCGATTCCCTTATCGGAGATGAAACCGAGGTTCTTGTAGACAAGGTCTCGGGCGGAATTGGTCGGCGCGTCGGAGACGGCGTCGATCCCATACCGGAACCGGATCCGGCCGACCTTGATCGCAAGATCCGAGGGAAGGCCGGGAAGGTTGGTGAAGATGGCATAGACAAAGCCGTGATCCTGCCCGACGACCGTCTCCAGATCGGAGGTCAGCAAGAGCTGTTCGGCGAGGATTGAGATGTTGTCGCCGATATTGGTGGTTAAAAAGAGCTCGTTGACATGGATCCCGAGGGAAGGGGAGTCTCCGTTGGTCGGAATCAGGAACCGGTAGTCGAGGGTCCCGCCGATATTGATGTTGGTGAACGGCCCCAGGCTCGGCCCGGAAGAGGGGGACGGGGCCGGAGCGAGCGTCGGGGATTCCAACTGAAGTCCTTCCTCGGCTGCGGCATCTTTCTCTTCCTGGGGAGGTTGCGCGAAGGCAATCCCTCCCAGAAAAGAGAGGGCAAGAAAAACCAGAACGGCGATCCCATTTCTTCTCATTTTGCTCTCTCCTTTTCGCTAAGGCGTTCGACCCGCCAGAGTTGATAGAGGGTGATCACCATCATGGTGAGATATCCGATCTCCGAAGTCGTC
>SCUR01000271.1 GCA_004297235.1 Candidatus Manganitrophaceae bacterium
CGCCGCCGAGGTGACGCTGCAGCCGATCAAACGATTCGATCTCGATGCGTCGATTATCTTCGCCGACATCCTCCTTCCTTTGGAACCGATGGGGCTTCAGCTCGAATTCGTGAAGGGCGAAGGGCCGGCCATCCACAATCCGGTGAAGGATCAAAAAGGGGTCGAAGCGCTCCGGCCGGTTGTGCCTGAAGAGAGCCTCGGCTATGTGATGGAGGCGATCCGGCAGGTCCGCCGCGAGCTGAAGGTGCCGCTGATCGGCTTTGCCGGGGCGCCGTTCACCCTGGCGAGCTACATGATCGAAGGGGGGCATTCCCGGAACTACATCGATACCAAGCGGATGATGTACGGCGCTCCGGAGGTCTGGGACCTCTTGATGACGAAGCTGGTCCGCGTCCTTTCCGATTATCTTTTAGCACAGGTGAAGGCAGGAGCCCAGGCGCTTCAAGTTTTCGACAGCTGGATCGGCGCCCTCTCGCCCGACGATTACCGAAGGTTCGTTTTCCCCCACATGAAGGCGCTCTTTGCCGCGCTTCGGAATGCGGGGGTGCCGTTGATCCACTTCGGCACCGGCACGGCCACGCTGCTGGAGCTTCAGAAAGAAGCGGGGGGGGATGTGATCGGTCTCGATTGGCGGGTCAATTTAGACGAAGGATGGAAGCGGCTGGGGTACGATGTGGCTGTTCAAGGAAATCTTGATCCGGTCGTTCTCTTCGCGCCGATCCCGGAGATCGAAAGACAGGTCGATGACATTCTCCGCCGCGCCGCCAACCGGCCCGGCCACATCTTCAATCTCGGCCACGGCATTCTTCCGGAGACGCCGCTGGAGAGTGTCGACGCGGTGATCGAGCGGGTTCATGGATGGCCGTCCCATTCCCTAGGCCATAAAAAGAGCACCCGATGAGTGCGAAGAACGGAAATCCGCACGCAAAGAAGAGTCCTCCCGACGATGTCGCCGTTCTTCTGATGGCCCACGGCGGACCGGAATCGCTCGACGACGTCGAGCCCTTTCTGCGCCACATCATGAAAGAACGGGTCCCTTCGCCCGAGGTGATCGCGCAGGTTCGGGAACGGTATCGTTTGATCGGCGGGAAATCACCCCTCCTGGAGATCACAAAGCAGCAGGCGGCCGCGCTCGAGACCGAGCTCAATAAGAAATCGTCCCAGTTCCATGTCTATCTCGGGATGCGCCATGCGTCCCCCTTTATCAAAGAGACCGTCCAGCAGATTATCAAAGACGCGCCGGCGCATCTTATCGCCATCAGCCTGGCGCCGCACTACTCCAAGCTGAGCGTCGGGGCCTATATTCAAGCGCTCCAGACGGCGCTCGCCGACGCGGGGAGCGATCTCCCGGTGACGGCGGTCGAGAGCTGGCACGATCAGCCGCTTCTGCTCGATGCCTTCGCAAAGAAGGTGAAGGAGGCGCTGAATAACTATCCGGCCGAACTTCGGTCGACCGTTCCGATCCTCTTCACCGCGCATTCGCTCCCGGAGCGGGTTCTTGCCGAAGGCGATCCCTATCCGAAAGAGCTGGAGGGGACGGTAAAGGGGGTGGCCCAGCGGCTGGGACAGGTCGATTACCGATTTGCCTACCAGAGCCGCGGGATGTCCCCCGGAAAATGGCTTGGCCCGGAGGTCGATGAGGTGCTCAACGACCTCGCCGCCAAGGAAGAGAAAAACCTACTCATCGTTCCGATCGGCTTCGTCTGCGATCATGTCGAGATTCTCTATGATATCGACATTCTTTACAAAGAGACGGCGCAGTCGAAAGGGATCGCGCTCCGCCGGACCGAATCGCTCAATGCCTCTCCGCTTTTCATTCAAGCGCTTGCCGCCATCGTCCACACCCACCTGCCGATGTAAGAAATCTGAAGCGGTCATTCCCGCGGAGACGGGGCTCCCGTTTTCATCCGGTTCGCATTGCCGAATGAATTCATTCCTAAAAGAAACGCCGCCATTAATCCATAAGCTGCCGCCATAACAAAAGGCTGCGTCGTCTCGATCTGCCACGGGAAGAAGAGTCTTCCATCTTCGAACGGTGAATGAATCACGCCGAAGAGGGTGAGTGCGCCGGAGATGCCGAAGAAGAGCGCCGCGCGCAGAAGCCGTCGGTCGATGATCTCGGCCAACCCGCCCCCCCAGAGAAGCGAGGAGACGACGAAACCGTTCGAGAGAAAGAGGATCGCGTGATAGCTCTGCGCCGTCTCTCCCTGCAAGTCGGCGGCGTGTTTTCCAAGATGTCCGAGCAGACCGTTCAACTCGATCAGAATAAGCGCTGCGATGACCGGTAGAAAAGCGAAGGCGACCGCTTTGTAGTGTTCCTCGGGGGTGGCGGAAAACGCTTGGGCGGTGATCTC
>SCUR01000272.1 GCA_004297235.1 Candidatus Manganitrophaceae bacterium
CGGAGCGCCTCGATCGGATCGAGCGAGGCGGCGCGGCGGGCGGGGTAGAGGCCGAAGAAAACCCCGATGCCGATGGAAAAAGCGGAGGCAAGAAGAATCGACTGGAACGAGACGATCGTCGGCCACTGAACGACGGTCGAGATCAGCTTGGAGCCGGCCACCCCGAACCCGATGCCGAAAAGACCGCCGGTGAGAGAGAGGACGACCGCCTCCATCAAAAACTGGAGGAGAATATCGCGGCCGCGCGCTCCGACCGCCATCCGGATGCCGATCTCGCGGGTCCGCTCGGTCACCGACACGAGCATGATGTTCATGATCCCGATCCCGCCGACGATCAACGAAACCGAGGCGATGCTGCCGAGCAGCAGGGTCATGATCCGAGAGGCCGATTCCGCCGCGCTGGCGATATCGAGCATATTGCGGACGGTAAAATCGTCCTCCTGCCCGGCCTGAATGCGATGGCGCTGCCGAAGCAGAAGGCGAATCTGCTCCTGAGCCACCACCGTCTCTTCAGGAGAATTCGCGGAGACCATAATGATCCCGATATGGGTCACCCCCATGATCCGCTTCTGCAGCGTCGTGATCGGGATGATGATCGTATCATCCTGATCTTGCCCCTGCGACGACTGCCCCTTCGAAGCGAGCACCCCGGTCACTTTAAACGGAACATTCCGGATTCGGATAATCTGGCCGACCGGATCCTGCGCGCCGAACAGATTGGCGGCGACCGTCTTCCCGATGACCGCCACCTTATTGGCCCCGCCGACGTCGGATTGCGTGAAGGGGCTTCCAGACTCGAAATGCCAATCGCGGATGATAAAAAAATTGGGGGTGCTTCCGCTCACCTGGGTCGACCAGTTCTGGTTCGCGCTGATCACCTGGGCGGTGGTTCGAAGCGAAGGGGCCGACGCGCGAACGGCCGACAGCTCCTTCTCAATCGCTTCCGAGTCTTCTTCGGTGAGGGTGGTCACCGCCCCCGAGCCGGAGCGGACCCCCGCCTGGGTGGTGCTCCCGGGAAAGACCATCAGCATGTTCGAGCCGATCGTCGCGATCTGCGATTCCACCTGCTCCTTCGCCCCCTGTCCCACCGACACCATCGTAATCACCGCGCCGACCCCGATGATCATTCCCAACATCGTCAGGACCGACCGCATCGTGTTTCGGGTCAGGGCCCGTCCGGCGATCTTCAATGCAATGAGCGGATCCATCATTCCTCTGATATAGAAGCGCTCAGCCGTCCGCTTAAAGACTTCGAATGCTTTCGCTGAAAGCGGACGGCTGACCGCTTTTTACG
Organism: Candidatus Manganitrophaceae bacterium; assembly: GCA_004297235.1. Classification (GTDB taxonomy): domain Bacteria; phylum Nitrospirota; class Nitrospiria; order SBBL01; family Manganitrophaceae; genus Manganitrophus. The sequence continues at coordinate 1,295 of SCUR01000272.1, forward strand.
AGCTTGCCGCAAGCGCCGCCAAGGCCTCTTTTGCGCTCGCCCGCCCTTCGACCGGATGATCGCTCTGAATCTCCCCGTCCCTAAAGCGAACGATCCGAGAAGCAAACTGTGCGATGTCGGGCTCGTGCGTCACCAGAAGCAGCGTCATCCCTCCTTCATTCAGCTCTTGGAAGAGGGACATGATCTCAACCGAAGTGCGGGTGTCGAGATTCCCGGTCGGCTCGTCGGCCAAAATGAGCGGGGGCCGCATCACCAGCGCGCGCGCGATCGCCACCCGCTGCTGCTGCCCGCCGGAAAGCTGATTCGGATAGTGATAAAGCCGATCCCCCAGCCCCACCCGCTCCAGCGCTTCGCGCGCGCGCGCCGGCCGCTCTTTTCCGGCGGATTCCTCATACAATATCGGGAGCTCGACATTTTCGAGTGCGGTGGTCCGGGAAAGGAGATTGAATCCTTGAAAAACAAATCCGATCTTCTGGTTTCGAATGCGGGCCAGGTCGTTCGGTTTGAGCCCCCCGATCTCGATCCCATCCAACAAATACCGCCCGCGGGTCGGCCGGTCGAGGCAGCCCAAAAGGTGCATCAGGGTCGACTTCCCCGAACCCGACGGTCCCATCAGCGCGACGAACTCCCCCCGGGCGATCGAGAAAGAGACCCCTTTCAAAGCGGGCAGCTCCACCTCTCCGGTCCGATACACTTTCCAGAGCGCGTCCACCTGGATGAGCGGGTCCATCATAAGCGCTGTCCCATCGTGTCGCTTCAGAACCTCATTGAGGGAGGCCGGCCGCTCCCCTGACCGCGAGCGCTTTTCCCGATCTTCTCGGTGATCACGGCGTCCCCGGGCTTGAGATCTCCGGCCACGACCTCGGTAAAATTCCCATCGCTCAACCCGAGGGTCACCGGGACGGCGATCTCTCTTCCCTCTTTGAGCACCCAAATCTCGTTGGGCCGCCCCTTCTCCCCCTTCGGAGAGGCGGCGGCGCCCGAGGCTGCCTTCTCAGGCCGGTAGCGAAGGGCCGCGTTCGGCAGCTTCAACACATTCTCCCTGAATCCCACTTTCACCAGGACGTTGGCGGTCATCCCCGGTTTCAGCTTTAAATCGGGATTCTTCACCCGGATGATCGCATCATAGGTGACGACGTTCTGAACCACAAGCGGCTGGTTGTAGATATCCTGGACCGTTCCGCGAAAGGGGGTGTCGGGATAGGCATCCACGGTAAACTCGGCTTCTTGACCGATCGCCACTTTTCCGATATCGGCCTCGTCGACGCTGGTATCGACCTGCATCTCGGTGAGGTCCTGGGCGATGGTGAAGAGGGTCGGCGCCTGGAGGGAGGCGGCCACCGTCTGCCCCACGTCGACATTTCGGGAGATCACGATGCCGTCGACCGGCGAGACGATGGTGGTATACCGGAGGTTCGCCTCCGCCAGCTTGAGGGAAGCCCGGTCCTGCGCCACCTGCGTCTCGGCCGCTTTCAGCCCGGCCAAGGCGGAGTCATGGGCCGTTTGGGCGGCATCTTTTTCGCTCTGAGAGATGAGATTTTGGGAGAGAAGCGCCTCCATCCTCCGCAGGTTCCGTTTCGCGTCGGCCAGAACGACCTGCGCCTTCTCCACGTTCGCTTCGTTATTGGCGAGCCGTGCCTTGGCCTGCTCCACCTGCGCCCCCAGGAGGGAGGGATCGATCTGGGCGATGATCTCTCCTTTCTTCACCTGGGAGTTGAAATCGGCAAAAAGACGCTGAATGGTGCCGGAGACCTGGCTGCCGACCTGAACGGTGACCCTCGCATTCACCTTTCCGGTGGCCGAGACGCTGGCGGTAATCCCCCCCTGCTCGACCTTGGCCGTCCGATACTCCGCTTCCTTCTTCCCGTTCCGAAAGAAGGCCGCCCCGCCGATCACCAAGAGGAAAAGACCGACCAGGAGAATCCATTTTTTAGAACCCTGAAACCAGCTCATCGTTTTGCCTTTATTCCGCATTCCGCAATCCGCATTCCGCAATGCCCTTTCACGGTCTTCCCATCGCTTTCTCGAGCCGCGCCTCGTCGACCTTGTAATCGTAGAGCGCCTGAATATGAGAGGTCTTGGCATTGGTGAGCGATACCTGGGCGTCGGTCCGCTCCACCGACGTCGCCACCCCCGCTTGGAAGCGCCCGTTGGCCAGCGACAAATTCTCCTCCGCCTGACGAACCACCAGCTCGGAGAGGCCGACCCGCTCCGCCGCCTCCAGAAGATTCAGATAAGACTGGCGGACCTCCAAAAGGATATTCTGGCGAAGCGACTCCTGGTTCGCCTCGATCGTCGTCAAGTTTGCGCGCGCTTCGGCCACCTGAGATTTCAAAGCGTAGCCGGAAAAGAGGGGAAAAGTGAGGTTCAATCCGACATCCCAATTCCAAACCAGCGGGAACTCCTGTCCGCGATAGGTATAATCGGCCGTCCCCGAGAGGACCGGAAAATAGCTCCGCCGCGCCGCGAGGACCGACGCTTCCCCCGCCCGATAACTCGCCGCGAGGGAAAGCAGCTCCGGCCGGCGTCGAAGCGCCTCTTCCCGCGCCTCTTCCTCCGTTATCTCCACTTTTTTGAAATCCAGCAGCTCCTCCAGCTCGCCGATCGGCTGATCGGGAAGGCCGATGGCGTTCGCCAGCGTGATACGGGCCACCTCCGCCGCGTTCTTCGCTTGAATCAGGTTGAGCCGCGCATTGGTCAGATCCACTTCGGCCTTGGTCACATCGAACTTCGGACGGGTGCCGATATTGAAGAAGCCCTCCGCCTGTTGAAGGTGCTGCTCGAATTGCCGGACGGTTTCTTCGTTGACCCGGACCAGATGTCTCGCCCCCAGCAGACCGAAATAGGCGACCTTTACATTCACGACGACGTTTTCCATCGTCGCCTCCTCGTCCCAGCGGCTTGCTTTCAAACCCTCTCTCGCCTCCTCCACGGAGGCGCCTGTTTTCCCGAAATCAAAAATCCGCTGTTGCAGGGTCAGCGCCGCCGAGTAATTATTGAACGCCTCATTGGACGAATCACTCGTCGCGATTCGGTTCAGGCTGCTTCCGGTCTGAGAGGTCGGGGCGAAATTCGCCGTGCCCCGCCGGTAGCTGGAAGTGATATCAAAATGAGGATATAAATCGGATTTGACCGTGCCCAAGCGCGCCTCCTGGACACGGGAGGCCCCTCTGGCCGCAGAGATGCTCGGGTGGGACTGCAACGCGAGCGCGATCGCCTGATCGAGGGTCAACCGGCCGGAAGAGCCGGGTTGCTCAGCGAAAAGAAATCCTGAAAAAAGAGAGAGTGAAAAAACCGCCAAGAAGAAGCTTGCATACAAACCCCACCGGTTTCGGCGCACGCTACTGCCTCAGGATTCAAAAGTAAATCGATTCATTATAAGAGCCGAAAAAGGGTCTGTCAATCAACCCATCTTGGAGTGAAGCGCTTTGAGGTCGGGTGCCGTGCGAAAACGAGGGGACGGAGGGAACGCCTCTCGCCGCGGGAAAATAAAGCTCGGTTGGATGTGAAGGAAGGTTGGTGGTCCCAACGGGGTTCGAACCCGTGTTTTCGGCGTGAGAGGCCAACGTCCTAGGCCACTAGACGATGGGACCATCAATTTGAATTTTCAGTTTTGAGCCGGTTCGGGATCTCTTGAGAAGACCGAATGGAAGGGCTTACCCCGCCACCGCCACTTCATAAATAAGACGATCCTCTGCAGAGAATTTCCAGCCGTAGCGACATTCGAATTCGATCATATGCCGACCGGGCTTCACCGGAACAAACTCGAAATAATGCATCCCGATGTCGTTCGTCCGGATATGCCTGGTCCTCTCATACTCATCGCTGATGAGCTTGAGAAGGCCGGCATCGTACGTCGGCACATATCGGCTTCCCCGCGTCCGGTCCTCCCAGATGCGAATCTTGAACGGCTCCCCGACCTTGGCGTGGATCTTTTTAATTTCGGTTTGGATTTGCTCAGCCATTTTTCAGTGATCCGATCAACTGATCGGTACTTTAACGAAATCACATACCTTTGTCAATGACTTTTCTCCGGAAGCTTACCCCCGCCGCATCGGGGCGTGTAAACTCTGCCCGCTCGTGTCCGGCCCTTCCACCCGGATGCGCAGAAAGTCGGCACTCTTACACAACGGGCTGCCCACACGCTCTCTAAAGTCCCTTCAAGAGGCCGATCCGGCCTGGCCTCCTTCTTGCTCTTCCAGGAGGGTAGAGGTAGGAAAACGATGTGTGAACACTTTAAAGAAAGGATGGTACAGAGAATGAGAAAGAGTGCTTTATTTCTACTGCTGTTTTTACTGAGCTCCACGCCGCTCTTCGCGCAGACGCAGGATCAGGGCGGCTCGAATGATCTCGGCAGCCAGCCGGGGATTCCCGATTCAAATCAGCCCGGCCTTCAATCGCCGGCGCCCCCCGATTTCGGGGGCCAAGGAGGGTCTGCGCCCTGCCCTCCGGGATCGACGGCGCCCGACCTGAATCGAGGCGATCGAGGCGGTCTGGGAGAGGAGCAGGACCGGGCCATTCCGAACGATCGAAATCCACACACGCCCGGAACCTTGCCGCCGAATTCTCCGGGAACCGTTCCCCCCAACCCGCAAGGAAGCGGTCCGAATACACCGGGTGATCAAGGCGGATTAAATCAACCGGGCTCCGGGGATCAATTCGGAATGACCGATTGTCCTCCGAGCGGCACCGACCGGGGCGGGTCGAGTCAGGGGGGCGGATTGGATAACCGGTCCGGACAAGATGTTCCGGGGTCCGAACGCCAGACCCCTCCACCCCTTCTTCCCCCATCGGGCGGAGTCCAGTAAGGGATTAAAACAGGTGAGGCGTCAAAGGCCGTGAGGCGACAAAGAAGGTAACGTGAGGCGTAAGGGGTAAGTTCAAAGATTGAGTTTTTGCTTTGACCCCTAACGCCTCACGCCTAACGCCTCACGGCTTTTAAGGGGTGTGAGTCGAGACCGCTTCCACCGGTCCTTTGGGGGGGGCGTTTCGTTCTGCTTGGGGACGAAGCCAGCCCTCGACGGTGAAGAGATCTCTCCCTACTTTCCGGTTCTCTACCCGGTTCGTCAGCGGATTGTAGGCCAGTCGGCCGGCGCCGGTCGGCGAAAAGTTTTGTTCGACAAATTCGATGTGATCTTCCGCCACCACCGTGATGATGGCGACATGCCCGTAAGGCCCTCCCTGGAAGGCGAGAATATCCTCCGGCCGCGGCGGGACCCGGCCGCCGTTCTCGAATGCATCCAGATCCTTCTCCGCGGCGGTTTTAAAATAAGTGTTGGCATTGCCGTTCCACCGCTTTCCCATCATCCCTTCCCGCGTCTCGATCCCTTTGACCAGGTGATAGAAGCGTCGCACGTACTCCACACACTGGTATTGCAGTCCGTAGGTCGCCCGGCCCCCGCAACTCTCATCCGGATTCGTCAGGTTGGATCGCGCGGCCACCCCTGCATAAGAAGCCAGAGTCGTTCCGCAGGAAGCCAAGTCCATGCTTCCCCCGGTCGATGCCATTCCTACAATAAAGACAAACAAAGCCGAAAAGATCAGGGCCGATCGCTTCATCATCAAGGTTCCTCCCAGAGACAGGTTCTCGGACCATTAAATGAGAAGCGGCGAGATATTGCAATGGAAAAGAATGCCATTGGGGAATAATTGGGGAAAATTAAGAAGGGGAGAGGGGCGATCTAAGGTGGTTTCCCAATCTGTCAGGAAGGCTTTCCGGGACGGAGCATAAGGAAGTTGACGGCGATGAACCCGCCCATCGCCCCTCCTGTCGCCGCCCCGATCAATCCCTGCTCGGGGCCGCTGATCAAGACGGCCAACAGCCCTCCCAACAGCGCGCCGATGACGATAAAAAGAAAGAAGCGCCGTCCGCCGAGCCGCCAGACCACCATGCCGATGAGCGCCCCGACCGTCGCGGCCAGCGCGATCCAGAGCGGCCCGCCGATGAAGGAGCCGATCAGCCCGCCGGTGATGCCGGTGACAGCCATTCCGGGAAAGGCCTCATGAAGCGATTTTGCAACGGTCTTTGCCGACATGGGCGCAGGTTAGCAAATCGCCGGGGGAGGAGTCAATTTGTTTTTATCGAAACCGGAGCCGCCGGGTCGGCTTTGAAATGGCGTTCCGAGACATCGGCCATTTCATTGAGCTTCTTTTCGATCTCGCGGCGGTATTCCTCCAGCGCCTCGCGGCGCGACGCTCCCGGAACGGCCATCGGCGCGTCCGACCAGATCGTCACCCGCGAGAAGGGATAGACCAGCGCCAGCTTGCACCAGCTCTTCCGAAAGAGATGCTGGCGCGCGCCCCACGATCGAACCGCGACGATCGGATAGCCGGTCTTGCGGGCAAGCAGGATGATTCCCGGCTTCGCGACCCGTCCCGGCGGACGGGGACCGTCGCAGACGATGATCCCGACCGCTTTCTCTTTGAGGACGAAGTCGGTCAGCAGATCGAGCGCCTCCTTCCCCCCTCGCGAGCTGGAGCCCCGGAGAACGGTGAAGCCGAATTTTTCGATCAGATAGGTCGCGAGCGCCCCGTCTTTGCTTTGGCTGACGATCGTGGCGATTTTCCGGCGCCGTGCATAACGGATCAGAAAATAAAAATTAAAGAGCATGTCCTGATGCCACCAGGTCAACAGGACCGGCCGGTCGGCGTTCAGGCAGTCGACCAGCGGTCCTTTCACTTCGACCCGGCAGGTCCAGCCGTAGAGCTGCACGAAGAACCGGGCAAAGTAATAAGCGAGCCGGAAAAGAATCTTCTCG
>SCUR01000273.1 GCA_004297235.1 Candidatus Manganitrophaceae bacterium
AGCAAATCAGTGCGTAAATCCCGGCGGTGGAGCAGAGATATACCAAACAGCCCACGAGCAGAAGATTATGGTGACCAGAAATATGAGTTTGCCTAATTTTACGCCTTTTTCTTGATCCATTTTTCACCCCCAAGGAATAATTGCTCTACGGTAAAACCGGATAGAAAATTGACGGGACTATATACCAAAATATTAAGCATGTCAAGAAAAAAGTAAAACCCTTAAATCTCAAAATTCTTGACTCTTTTCTGGATCCTGTGTTAGTGTAATTTCCACTTACACATGCAGGAGACAGAAAGGCATGGACCCCAAAAATCGCCATAAAGACCCAAAGATTTTCGACATGATTGTGATCGTCGGCCTCATTTTCAACGCCCTCATCGCGATCTTTCTTGTCCTCTACTGGCTCAATCTTGTCTAAGCCCTCGCAACACCCGGGCCGGACGGATCATGCCTCAATCCCGATCCGCTGATTTAGCGCACCTAAATCCCACCGTAGTATCTCTATAATCCGGGAACATCTTCATTCGCGCGGAGGTTCGCCCTGAAAGCGGCGAATCGTTCCACGATCCCCCTCGCAGCGTCTTCATGTCTCCCTGTTCCGGGCCTTTTGGATTCCGATTGGGCGCATGCTTGTAATACTGCTCCTCATACCAATCCTGGACCCACTCTCGAACATTTCCGGCCATATCATAAACACCGTGGGGGCTCTTATCATGTTCAAATGAGCCGACGGCCGACGTGTAATGGAATTGATCGTCCGTTCCTAAAAAATTAGCGAAGATCGGCTTTGACTCGCTTCCCCACGGCCAAGCGCTCGCATTCGCCCCCTTTGAAGCCTTCTCCCACTCCGCCTCGGTAGGGAGACGCTCGCCCCGCCATCGGCAATAGGCATCGGCATCTTCCCAGGTCACATAAATGACGGGCTGATTTTGATCATTAAAGCTCTCAATATTTTTTAGGTAACGAGAAAAAGGGGAGCGGTGTCCCGTCGCTCGGACGAATTCGGCGTAATGAAATTGGGTTACTTCGAATTGGTTAATCTTAAAAGCATCCAGATAAACACGCCGCTCGGGTTTCTCATCGAATCCTCCCTCTTCGCTCCCCATGACGAATTCGCCCTCTGGGATTGAAATCAGCGGGTTTTCTTTAGGCTCTCCGGAGGTTTTTATCTTTTGGGCAACCACTTCGCCTTCCTCATCCTTTGGAGTAGTGACTCGGATTGCGACAATTGCAATGAGACATAAAAACGAGACGAAAAGAATCCAAGCTCGAATAAAAATTTTATCCATAGACTTTCCTAGAAATCACGTTAGCACAAACATTTGCTACGAAGCAAAGGTTTTTTACGCCGATTTACGGCTTAAAAGTGTACTGAACCGTGGAGACCAGTTCTCCCTTTCCCGATGCGATCATGTTGAACTCTTCTTGAATGAGAAGGGTCACGCTGTCGTCATGATGGAGGGGAACCGGAATTTCTTTCTCGACCCCCAACGAAAAATCGGTTGAATTGATCACCAGCTCGTCATTCACAAAGACCTTCACGGTGATGGTCTCGGGCAATTCATTTTCCTTTCTCTTTCTCTCTCCGTCTCCCTCGCCCACCCCCCCTCCCTCTCGGGAGGGAGCGAGCAGAGGGGAGGCCTCATGAGAGACGCGAACGGACCCCTTGATCGTTCCCGACGGATTGGACAGGAGCACTTTCAGATCGATCGCCGCCATCCCTTTGATGGAAGCAATCGGCGCAAGAAAATCATTCGGCGCGCTGTCGGTCGTTTCGAGCTTCCCCTTGAATCGGACCACGCCGTTTTCCATTTCCAAGCGGGCCTCTCCTTGGGCGCTCCGATCCGGTCCGGCCTGATCGGAGCTGCTTGCCTGGAGGGCCTGCGGAAGAGAGGCGAAATCGGGAAGGACGCTCTTTTCGGTTTTCCCCGGTCCCGCCGAGAAGTTTTGATTCGCCGTCGCGGACACCATCGCCGATCGAGGCCGCGGGATCACCTTCCAATCGGCCGCTTCCGCAGGATGAATCACGTTGGCCGCCATGAAACCCAGCAAGACAAAGTATTTGATCATTCCTCTCCTCACTACAGAGTTAAACAGCGCGTCCTTTATATAAAATTCCAAGGAGATTGTCCAGCCGTACTCCCGGCCATACCCGTTGGAATCAGATGAAATGCGGTGCAAGCGTCGGGAGGATGTGCTCGATGGACGTAGCGGAAGACCGGCATTCAATTCTATTTTCGTTCGTCGCGAGGAAAGATCTTAATCCATGGACTCTTATCAGGCTTGCCCAGCTTCTTCAGTCGCTCCGTCAATTCCGCCCCCCAGGCACCGCTCAACAGGACCTTTGAAAGCGTATAGACGTCGAGCGACGAGACCTCTTCCCATCGTCCCGCCTCTTTAATCGCCTTCTCCAGAGCCGGCCGTCCCGGATCGTTCCTTCCGGGAAAGCGGACATTCTCATAGATCTTCATCCGGACTTTATGCGTCTTGGAGAAGAGGACCTCGACCCCCTTTTTCTGAGCGTAGGAGAGGAGGGCCTCCTTCACCTTCTCAATCTCCCCTTTGAGACGTTCCTCCTCCATCTGAAGGGCCGCCAGACGCTCCACCAGGAAGACCCCCTCTTCATTCAGATATTCATTCTTAGGAAGCGATCGGGTCTCATAAAGGTGGCGGAAGAGGGGGCAGATCGCGCGATACTCGCACCAGCCGCAGAGGGCGCTCTGCTTGACGGGAAATTCGGTCGTCGTTTCGATCTCCTCGATCAAGGCGATCGTCTCCTCCCGCAGCCTTTCCAGATCGGCAGGCGTGCGGCGCGAGTGGATCTCTTGATCGAAGATCAGATAGTGCCAAATCAGCTCGACCTCTTGGGTCTCCGGCCAGAGCTCCTGGACCGCCATCTGATAGTAAGCGAGCTGACGATCCTCGTCGAGGTCTTGCTGCGTCGGGAAGAAACCCTTGGTTTTGTAGTCGTGAATCCAGATCACGCCGTCTTTCGGCTGGCTGAGGCGGTCGATGAATCCCTTCATGGCGTACCGCCCTTGCTTATCCAGATTGAACTGAACGGGATGCTCCAGACCGAGCGTCCGCGTCTGATCGAAGGGGGCGTAGCGGCGATAGTAATCGATCAGACACTTCTCGCCGAGGGCGCGATACTCGTCCGGGGTCAGCTCATCGCGGATGATCTGGATGTCTCCGTGCCACTCCTTCTCCCAGATCTCCCGATAATAAGCGAGTACTTCATCGAGGGAGAGCAGCTTGCAGAAGCGCAGGTCGGTATAAAGCTTATAGAGGGCCTCATGGACGCGCGATCCCATAAAGGCCTCGATCCCTTCCAGGGAAGAGGGGACCTGGTCGATATAGGTCAATTTAAATTTGTGGGGACATTGGCGGTAGGTCTCAAGCCGGGATGGAGAATAGATCACAGCGGGCCCATTTTCTAGGCGATCGGTTGCGTCCGAACAAAGCGGTATAAATTCAGAGATGCCGCCCTCCGGGCCGATTCACCGGGGGGGCGCTTCTTGGCCGACA
>SCUR01000274.1 GCA_004297235.1 Candidatus Manganitrophaceae bacterium
TATAGCTTACAGGAAGGTCGGCAGAACCCCGGCAACCCTGCTTGTGGAGGAATCAGGGAGAGATCAAAACCGGACAGATCATTTGCTATAAAAACCGGACATCTTGATTTGCTACCAACACGGAAGCAGGCAAAGCGCAATGAGGAATCGCTCAATGAAGAATCAAGAGCAAAGAACTTGGGAACGCGATTCCTCATTATTCGTAATTCGTAATTCCTAACTGATCTTTAGGGTGTGTCGGCGATATGGAAGGTGCGAACCTTGTTCGGCCCGCCGTAGACCATGAAGACCTTCTTGCTCATACGAATATGGTAATTGGCCCAGGCATTCGGCTCCCCATTGTAATATGCCTCCGGGTCGACGCCGCTTGCATTGAGATAATCGGGCTCCGAAAGGCCGGCATCCAAGACCTCGGCGACCAGACATTCCGTGGTAAATCCGTTCCCTTTCAGGGCAACGTGCGTTAAAAGCTTAAGTATCTCTTCACTGTTCGTTAAAACCAACGGATCCATTCTGTCTAACTCCCTCCTGCTCGTTTACCCCGCGCCGCAACGGCCTTCGGCTTCACAGGCGCCTTCTTGGTCTCCGTGCGTTTGTCGACCAGCGCCTTCAGCCCCTTCACTTCGGACGGGGTCAGCCGACGATAATCTCCGGGGGGAAGATCACCCAGCTCCAAAAAGGCATAGCCGACCCGCTTCAGCTTCAGCACATCATGGCCGATCTTTTCGATCATCATCCGGATCTGGCGTCGCTTCCCCTCATGAAGGATGATCTCCACCCAATCATGCTCGGAGGTTTTTCGAAGCGCGCGAACCCGGGCCGGAGCGCTCTTTCCTCCCGGGAGCGAAAGCCCCCCTTGCGCAACCTTCTTGATCTTCTCTTCCGTGAGGTGCCCCTTGACCTTCACCCAATAGGTCTTTTCAATCCCACTGCTCGGGTGCATCAACGCCCCGGCGAGATCCCCGTCATTGGTCAGAAGAAGAAGCCCTTCCGAATCATAATCGAGACGCCCGATCGGATAGACCCGCTCCTTGATCTCCGGGATAAGATCCATCACCGTCGGCCGGCCCTCCGGATCATGAACCGACGTAATATATCCTCTCGGTTTATTTAAAAGCAAATAGATTTTGTACGGCTCGACTTGGATTCGCTTGCCGTTCACCTTTACATGATCTTTGGCAATGTCGACCTTGGTTCCCAGCTGGGTGACGACCGCCCCATTGACCTGAACGCGTCCGTCGAGGATCAGCTCTTCCGCATGACGCCGGGAGGCAATCCCCGCCTTCGCAATCACCTTTTGCAGTCGTTCAATCATCTCTTTACCCCTATTTCTCTATTCAATCGATTTAATCTCTGATGGTTCTAACAGACTCCCTCCTTCACGGTCAAGCAATATCTCTCGCCGATGGACGAACCGGTCCGGGTAGAATCGCTCCGCCCTCGTTCCCATTCCCTAGGCTAGGCTAAATCAATAGACAGCCGACTCGTTCGTCCTCCTTCCCTCGACGGCCTAAAGCTGGAAACAGTGTAGTATAACTATTCATTATAAAATGCAAAAATGACTTTTCAACAGCCTGTGTATTCATTCCAAAATAGAATAGGCCCGCCCTAGCGAGGCCGAACTAGCGTCTTTCTCCTATACTAGTACTAGCTAAAAACTATCTTTCATCGGCAAGCCTGAAGCTTTCCTTGAGGAATTTTTATCCACAGGGAATCCACACTAGTCCATACCGAGCCAGAATCGGATCGGACCGAAGCGAACTACTTTAAAGCGCTCGCGCGAGGATCGCTTGAACTCGGCCGGACGAGATCGATCGTTCCATCCCGATTTGGACTTCACGGTCAAAACGAGCGAGCTCTTTTTTAAGGCGGAGACTCCCCTCCCCATAAAGCGGATCGGAACGAACCGAGCTGGAAGAGGAAGAATTTTTCGAAAAAGAACGGGCGATCTTTTCAAGGCAGGCGGATAAAAATCGGTCGGGCCAAAACTCGGGATCCGAGATGGACGATCACTCAAAACTCAAGGAGTCCTTGAGATTCTATCGAGACTATTCCCACCCGAAATGATCCCGGACAACGGAATGAACCGTCGCGTGAGGTTCTGGATTCCACTTCTGAGGAAAGAGATGACAGAGCATCGCCTGACAGGAGGACCGAAACAGACCTCTGTCGGGAATCAAAATTTTTTAGGGTTACTTAGGCGGTAAGAGCGGACGGGACCGGTTTACTTCTTTTCAACGATTTTCGTATCGCTGATTTTCCAGGTATCCCCTTCTTTCAGGAGATCCCATCTGACTTTGTTGGTGGCCAATTGGGGTTTCTTGGCTTTTTTGGCTTTGAGGTTGGTTTGCTGGCTCATCGTCAGGGAAGCGCGATTTCCGCTGATCTGGAGTTCGTCAATATCGAATTGCACCGAAGTGCTGTCATATTGATCGAAAAAAGTTTGAAGATCTTTTTCGTCCTTCGTCGACGCGTGGACCAGGTCTTTCAAGTAAAGACCGACATCCTTATTCTCAAAAGCGGTCTCCTGACGCCTTACAATCTGACGGATGAGCTCCTCATCCGAGAGGACCGGGGGCTTTGAAACGGGCGCGGCCGGCGGATGAATCGCCGCCTCTTTGACCGGCTCCTGCTTCGGCGGCGCCGGATTGGGGGCCACCTCCTGCGGGGGAGGGAGGATCTCTTTTTTATCCACTGGAACCGGCACAGGCGCGCTCTTCTTCGGTTCGGGAGGAGCGTTTTTTTCCGGTCGGTCCGGACCGACCG
>SCUR01000275.1 GCA_004297235.1 Candidatus Manganitrophaceae bacterium
CGTGTGCTCTTCCGATCTCTCCTAACCCGTTCTCTTCCTGAAGAATCTCCCCATTTTCATCTTGACCTTTTACGAGGGCGTTGGTATGTTGAACTTTATACTGAAGGAGTCTGCATGCGCATTTTGGTGACAGGCGGGGCCGGTTTCTTGGGCTCGCATCTTTGCGAGGCCCTGATCGCAAGAGGGGACGAGGTCCTCTCGCTCGATAACTATTTCACCGGCTCGAAAGAGAATATTCAACCTTTTCTTCAACATCCCCGGTTCGAGGCGATTCGGCACGATATCATCAATCCCATCGACCTGGAGGTGGATGCCATCTACAATCTCGCCTGCCCGGCTTCTCCGGTTCACTATCAGTTCGATCCGGTCCGTACCGTTCAGGCGAATGTGCTCGGCGTCACGCACATGTTGGAGCTGGCGCGGCGGACCAAAGCGCGCATTCTGCAGGCCTCGACCTCGGAGGTGTACGGCGATCCTCAAGTTCATCCCCAAACCGAGTCCTATTGGGGGCATGTCAACCCGATCGGGATCCGAAGCTGTTACGATGAGGGGAAGCGGGTCGCCGAGACGCTCATGATGGACTACCACCGGCAATATCGAGTCGATATCCGGATCGTCCGCATCTTCAACACCTACGGGCCCCGCATGGCGATGGACGACGGACGGGTGGTCAGCAATTTCATCCTCCAAGCGCTCAAAAACCAGCCGCTCACCATTTATGGGGAGGGAAACCAGACCCGATCTTTTTGTTATGTGAGCGATATGATCGACGGGATGGTTCGGATGATGCAGAAAGAGAAATTCGTCGGCCCGGTCAACTTGGGAAATCCGGAGGAGTTCTCGGTGCTCGAACTGGCCCAAAAGGTCATCGCGCTGACCGGGAGCCGATCGAAAATCGTCCGAAAGCCGCTTCCGCAGGATGATCCGTTCAAACGGCGCCCCGATATTCGCCTGGCGAAAGAGAAATTAAAGTGGGAGCCGCGCATCCGGATCGATGAAGGTCTTCAGAAGACCGTGGCTTATTTTAGTAAACTCCTCTCGGAAGGGAAACAATGACCCAGGGCGCGCCCTCATCCCGAAAGGAGACGCCTCCGCAAGCGGATCTTCCGGAAATCCCGACGGTGAGGTCTCTCCATGTCGATCGGGAGGGATCGGATTCCATTCGGGCCGAAATCATTTTTTCAAAGAAGCGGGGAGGCTTCAATCGATGGGGCCTCCTCCTTCTCCTCTTCTCCTGTCTGCTGGGGATCTCCTCGATCGAAGCGGGTGAGCCGGTCTCGCTTCCGCCGGCCTCGCATCTTCCGTCCAATCTGGCGTTTGCCCCGGGAGAGCGCCTCACCTATGATATTACCTATTTGGGCGCCCGGGCCGGCGTCGCCGTGATGGAAGTCTTGGAAAAAACGCGAATGAAGGGGAGGGAAGTTTATCATATTATTTCAACCGCCCAATCGAACGATTTTGTCTCCCTCTTTTACCCGGTCGACGATCGCGTTGAATCGTTTGTCGATGTCGAGGAGTTCTACT
>SCUR01000276.1 GCA_004297235.1 Candidatus Manganitrophaceae bacterium
GCCGGGGGGCGACCTTCACGGTCACCCTCCCGGTCCGGAGTGTCCGGATGCGGGCGACGCAAGAGTCTCCCGTCTCGGCGAAGACGCCTCGGGACGCGTTGGGCGGTTTACGGATCTTGGTGGTGGATGACGAAGCGGATGCGCGGGATTTGGTCGCGACGGTGCTCAGACAATGCCGGGCCGACGTGAGCGCCGTCTCCTCCGCCCGGGAAGCGATGCGGGTGTTTGAAGAAGGGCCGCCGGACGTTTTGATCAGCGATATTGCGATGCCGGAAGAAGACGGATATGTTTTGATTCGGAAGATTCGGGCGCTCGCCGCGGAGCGAGGGGGGGAGACGCCGGCGGTGGCGCTGACGGCGTACGCGAGGAGCGAGGATCGTCAGAAGATCCTCTCCTCCGGTTTTCAGGTGCATCTCTCGAAGCCGGTCGAGCCGGCGCAGCTGGTCGCTTCGGTGGCGAAGGTCGCCGGAAGAGAGTGATACGCTTTTAGACGCGATCCTTTTCCGCCTCACCCGCATTCAGATGGCGGTTCATCTCCTCGACTTTTTCTTTGAAAGGAGCTTCCCACGTTTTCGGAAGAGGCTCCCCGCGAACCACATCGGCGTTTTTCGGGTTGATCGGCGCGCCGTGCCGCATCAACGTATAGTGAAGATGCGGACCGGTGCTCAATCCGGTCGAGCCGACCCGTCCGACGATCTCCCCCTGCTCGATCTTCTTCCCCTTCCGGATCCCCTCGCCGTAGCTTGAAAGATGGCCGTAAAGGGTGCTGTACCCGTTTCGATGCTGGACGATCACCGTTTTCCCGTGGCCGCCGTTCCAGCCGACGAAGGTGACGGTGCCGTCGCTCGCGGCCATGACCGGCGTGCCGTACGGGGCGGCATAGTCGATTCCGAGATGAGGACGATTGATCTTCAAGATCGGATGGAAGCGCTTGGTCGTAAAGCCCGAGCTGATATGACGATACCGAAGGGGGGACTTCAGGAAGGCTTTTTTCAGCGATCCCCCCTTCTCATCATAATAATCCCCTCTTCCCCCGTCCTCTGAAAAATGATAAGCCCGATAGGCGGTCCCCTCATTGATCAGCTCGGCCGCCAGCACCCGGCCGGTGCGGAGGATTTGATCCTGATTTTTGAAGACTTCATAGACGACCCGGAAGTGGTCGCCCGATTGGATCTCGGTGCTGAAGTCGACATCCCAGGCAAAAATATCGGAGAGGTCGAGAATGATTTCCGGCGGGACCCCCGAGCGGCGGGCCGATTCATACAGCGTGTCGGAAATCTCCCCGTTGTGGCTGACGAGATCGCGCTCCAGCGGCGTTTTTTCCTCCACCACCTGGAATCCGTTCTCCGATCGCTCCACCTTGAGCGAGCGGAATGGATCGATCTGGTACAACAGGGTGCCGACCGCTTTCGGCGTCTCTTCCAGGAAGACTTTTATTTTTTGACCGGGGATGATCTTCCTCAAGTCGTATACTTTTTTGGCGGCCTTCATGATGTCGAAAATCTCCCCGTTGGAAATTCCCAAGACCGAAAGGACCGCGAAGAGCGAATCGCCCGACTTGAAG
Source organism: Candidatus Manganitrophaceae bacterium (assembly GCA_004297235.1). GTDB lineage: Bacteria > Nitrospirota > Nitrospiria > SBBL01 > Manganitrophaceae > Manganitrophus. The sequence continues at coordinate 1,565 of SCUR01000276.1, forward strand.
GTATGCTCCTTCACCAGGTCTTTTTTCTCCGCCGAGGCGAGCGCCGAAAGGGTTTCGGGAGAAATGCCCGGTTGAGATGTTTCCGGGGCCGACTCGGTTTCCGGCGCGGGGGGTGATTCCCCTTCGGGCAGCCAATGCGAACCGAGATAGAGCAACAAAAAGAAAACGCTTAATCCAAACCCGACTTTCCTCATTTCACCTCATCGATACAGAGAAGTAACTTTATTATAGCCGATCGGAAAAATTAAAAACGAGAAAAAAAGAAAAGACCGGTGGCATTGTATCACAAACGCGCGGATCGCTCCACATTATTTCGATTTTGGTCGTGGGTTTGTTTGATTTTAACATCTCTCTTTCTTCGGCCGTCATTCCCGCGCAGGCGGGAATCCGGGAACTGAATTGGAATGAGGCGTTGCCCCCTTCCAATCAAACAAATTGAGTTACTCCTCGACGGGAAATCGGCTGTCTTCCGTTCGATCAATTATGTTATGATTTTTAAGAATGGAGTCGAGCGATGCTGATCGGACAGCAACAACCTTTTGCCGCCGTCTTTCAAAATCATCTCGGGGCCCCCGCGGCCTTCGGTCATGAGGCCTATTTGGTTTTCGGGACCTGTCGGATCGATCCACGGCCGGACGCTTCTCCCCTCCCCATTTTTCTTGGAGAAGAGAAGTCGCTCCATCCGCATCAGCTCCGATTTTCGAGGAGCGATCTGGCGGCGACGCTGGTCGAAGCGCGGCAGCAAAGAACCGTGGCGCACGAATTCGGGATCGAGCCCTTCGCGCACGGATATGGGATCGAGGAGGTCGGAACCGGGATCGGGATGGGGAACGTGCTCCGCTACGATGCGTATCTTTGCATCTACGCGCAGACCAGTCTCGAATGGCTGGCGTTCACCGAGCAGGCGACTTCCGACCCGAGCGGCGCATCTTCTTTCGAATGGGAAAAGCTGGTTTGGGCCGATCATCATCGCGCGGCGCTTCTGATCCCCTATGGATATATCGTCGGGGTGTTGCAGGTCGATGCGGCGCGCGGACGGCTTCTGTTGACCGAGGGATCTCTCCCCTCTCCCTCCTTCACCGTTTTCCGCAGCGGCATCTCCTTCAAGCCGGCTTCCTCCAAGGCGGTTCCCAAAGTGATTCTCGATCAGATGTCGGCCGCCCCACTTGCCGTTTATGAGCTGAATCGTTTTTCGGAATGGAAAGAGCATACCGAGGCGATCGGGCGGCTGCTGATTTTTTGACGCCGATAAAGCGATCTCTTCCTGTGCCGAGCAATTCAATTCCCGACGCCAAATCCCATTGCCACCCTACTCCCCTTGGGTGGGAGAGGTCGGGTGAGGGGGGCAAGGCCTTTTCTTTTTTTTTATTACTTCATCATTGCCATTTGAATGGGGCTTCGCCCCACACCCCACCGCGGGGCCGTCTTGCAACGGCCCCTTCGGATTCCCCGTGCAGCGGGGGTGAAACCCCCTGCGCCCCCACGGTCACAACTCGCACAACGCGCGGGAGAGCACCGCGGATTGTGC
>SCUR01000277.1 GCA_004297235.1 Candidatus Manganitrophaceae bacterium
GTCGAGGAGGGGATGTCGTTCTCTCTTTCCGCGCCGTTTCCGGTTCAGAAGCCGATTTACAGAATGGAAGAGATCACCGATCCGAAACAAGATCTCTTCAAATATTTTCCGGAAGCGGCCCTTTGTCGAAATTGCAATGCCTGCACCGAGGCCTGCCCGCAGGGGATCGACGTCCGCACCGGCGTTTGGAAAGCGGTCTTCGGCGATTTTAAAGAGGCCTCGAACCTCTTTCTCTCCTGCGTCATGTGCAGTCTCTGCGTTCCGGTTTGCATCGCCGAAATTTCTTCCAACCAGGTCGGTCTCTATGTTCGACGGGCGGAGGGGATCTTCTTCAACCCAAGACCGCCGCAGCTCTCCGAGCGAATCGAAGAGATTCATTGCGGCAAGTACGATGCGCAATGGGAGACGTTGCTGAAGATGTCGGAAGAGGAGCTGAAGACCTGCCCGATTAGCTGATTGTCTGTGCGAATACCGATCGGACGCCGCTGGTAGGGGTTCAACCTGTTGAACCCCTACGTTATGTTATGAGGAACCCACCGCATGTCCCATGCTGATTCTCCATCCTCTCTGATCCGAATCGAGGTCGACGGCGCCGCTTACCCTGTGCCGGCGGGGATCACTGTCATTCAAGCGATGTGGCGGATCGGACGTTCGATGATTCACGGGGTCGGCTGTCTCGGCGGCGTCTGCGGAGCTTGTCCCATTACTTACCGCCTTCCCGATCAACTTGCATCGAAAACGGGGCTGGCCTGCCAGACGGCGGTTCGAGAAGGGATGGCGATTACGTTCCTCCCCTCCGATACCTCCAAGAAGGCGATTGCGCTTCTTCCGAAAGAAGCCCCCACTCAGAAGACCCTCTTCCAGTATTATCCCGAAACGCGCCGGTGCACCGCCTGCCGGGCCTGCAGCTCGGTCTGCCCGCAAGAGATCGATGTGATGGGAGGGGTCCGGGCCGCGATCAACGGGGAGCTCTCCAACGTCGCGGAGAAGTTCACCTCCTGTGTCATGTGCGGCCTTTGCGCGGCGGTCTGTGAGGTGCAGATCAAGCCCCACCGGGTCGGGATGTATGCCCGCCGCCTGACCGGCGCCTTTTATCCGAAGGAGGCGGCCGGCCTGCTCAACCGGATTGAAGAGGTGCGCGCGGGGAAATATGAGTCGGCATGGAGTCAGCTCCTCTCGGCGGACGAGGCGGCACTGTCGAATTATTGCGGCTCCGAGGAAGCGGCGCAGAAGCTGGCCATTTAATTGCGGAATGCGGACAAGTGGCCGCTCCTTCTCCTAGGCCATTTCGGATTGCGGAGTAGAAGAAAAAAGAAAATAAGGACAAATGAATGAGTGATTTGGAAGAATCGAAGAAACTCGTTAGCGAAAGCCGCGCGGCGCGGATGAAAGAGAACCGGGCGCTGCTTTCGCCGCAAGACAAAGATGCCTTGATCCGGCGGTTTCATCCCGATTACAAGAAAGAGGCGTATCGAACGATCCGGATCGGCCCCAATGCGGGGGAGCAGACCGTTCACGAGCTGGCCAATCTTCTGGAAGGGGAGAGTCCCGTCGCGGGTGAGAAAATTGCGTTGACGCCGCATCATCAGGTCGATCTCCTGATCATCGGCGGCGGCGGCGCGGGGGCGACCGCGGCCTTGATGGCGAAAGCGGCGGGGGCGAAGGTGCTGCTCGCGACCAAGCTCCGTCTCGGCGACTCCAACACGGTGATGGCCGAGGGAGGAATGCAGGTGGCGGTCTCGGCGGAGGATTCTCCGGTGCGCCACTTCCTCGATACCCTCCGGGGCGGCTACATGAAAAACGATCCGATGCTTCTGAAGACGCTGGTCGAGGAAGGACCGGAGGTGGCGAAGTGGTTGATGGACATCGGCGTTCTTTTCGATCGGGAGGCCGACGGAAACCTCAGCATCCGCGGCGGCGGCGGAAGCAGCAAGCCCCGCCTGCTTCGCTGTAAGGACTATACCGGCCTGGAGTTGATGCGGGTGTTGAAGGACTGCGTTCTCAACCAGCAGGTCGAGCTGTTGGAGTTCTCGCCGATCGTCGAGCTGCTCACCGACGGCGCGGGAGCCTGCACCGGCGCGATCTTGAAGAATCTCGACAACAACCAGCACATCGTCGTGCAGGCCAAGACCGTTCTTCTGGCGACCGGCGGGATCGGGCGGCTTCACATCCAAGGTTTTCCGACGAGCAATCATTACGGCGCCACCGCAGACGGCCTTCCGATCGCGTATCGGGCCGGGGCGAAGCTGACGCTGCAGGACACGTTTCAATATCATCCGACCGGCGCGGTCTACCCCGAGCCGATGGCCGGGATCTTGGTGACCGAGGCGATCCGGTCGGTCGGCGCGCAGCTGGTGAATGTCAAAGGGGAGCGCTTCATCAACGAGATGGAGACGCGCGACGCCGTCGCCTCCGCCGTCATCCGCGAGTGCGCGGAGGGACGGGGGGTCGAAACCCCGGCCGGCCGCCGCGGGGTCTGGCTCGATATGCCGATGGTCGACATCATCAACGGTGAGGGAAACCTGGCCCATCGTTTTCCGAACATGCTCCGGCAATTCTCGCGATACCAGATCGACATCCGAAAGGAGCCGGTCCTCGTCTACCCGACCCTTCACTATCAAAACGGGGGGATCCAGATCAACGTCGACGGCGAGTCGACGATCCGGAATCTTTTTGTGGCGGGGGAAGCCTCGGGCGGCATTCACGGGCGCAATCGGTTGATGGGGAACTCGCTTCTTGATATCATCGTCTACGGCCGGCGGGCCGGGCGCGCCGCGGCGAAGCGGGCGACGGAGATTTCACCGGGAACGCTGACCCTTCAGCACCTCGACCGCTTTCACGAGGCGCAGAAGAAAGCGGGGGTGGAGCCGAAAGCGGTCTCGCCGATGCTTTTCCCCGATTACGCGAAGAAGAATTAAAATCCAAATGGGTGCGACGGTTACTTTCTCATTCACAAGAAAAAGGACGAATCGATGAACATTCATGAATATCAGGCCAAGGCCCTTTTCGCGAAGTATCAGATTCCCGTGCCGAACGGCAAGGTGGCGTTCAATGTAGAGGAAGCACAAGCAGCCGGCGACGCGCTGGAAAGCCCCATCACCGTCGTGAAGGCGCAGATCCATGCCGGAGGTCGGGGGAAGGCCGGCGGGGTCAAGCTGGCCAAGAAGAAATCGGACGTGACGCCGCTGGCAAAGGAGATCCTCGGCAAGACCCTCATCACCCCCCAGACCGGCCCACAGGGAAAAGAGGTAAAGAAACTTCTGGTCGAGGAAGGGGTCGATATCGCAAAGGAGCTTTATGTCAGCTGGGTTGCCGATCGGGCGACCGCCTCAATCGTCTTGATCGCGAGCACCGAAGGGGGGATGGAGATCGAAGAGGTGGCGGCGCACTCCCCGGAGAAGATCGTGAAGCTCTCGGTCGATCCGCTGATCGGCTATCAAGCCTTTCAGGGGCGCACCGTCGCCTTCAAACTCCGCCTTCCGAAAGAAGTGATCGGCCAGTGGGTGGCGATGCTCGGCAATCTCTATCGCCTTTTTGTCGAGAAGGACGCTTCGCAGATCGAAATCAATCCGCTGATCATCACGAAGCAGAACAAGCTGATGGCGCTCGACGCCAAGGTCAACTTCGACGACAACGCCCTGATGCGGCACGAGGAGATCCGGGGGCTGCGCGATCTCGATGAAGAGGACCCGCTGGAGACCCGCGCCACGCAGTACGGTCTCAACTACGTGAAGCTCGATGGGACGATCGGCTGCATGGTGAACGGGGCGGGGCTGGCGATGGCGACGATGGATGTGATCAAGCTCGCCGGGGCGGAGCCGGCCAACTTCCTCGACGTCGGCGGCGGCGCTTCCAAAGAGACGGTGAAGCAGGCGTTTCAGATCTTGTTGGCCGACCCGAATGTAAAAGGGGTCTTCGTCAACATCTTCGGCGGAATCGTCCGCTGCGAGCGGATCGCCGGCGGAATCATCGACGCGGCGAAGGAGGTCTCGATCCACGTTCCGCTCGTCGTCCGTCTCGAAGGGACCAACGCGAAAGAGGCGAAGCAGATGCTGGCGGAGTCGGGGCTCAATCTGATCGTCGCCGACACCCTCTGGGACGGCGCGCAGAAGATTGTGGCGCAGGTGAGATAGTTTATCTGAAAATAAGCGAGCAGCCGGCTTCGCCGGTGCGAGCGCGGGGTGTGGGGGGATTGGAGGACCGTTTCTTCTTTCGTTGCCGCACAGGCCCCCACATATAAATGAGGAGCGTCAATGAGCATTCTGGTCAATAAGAACTCGCGGATCTTGGTGCAGGGGATTACCGGGAAAGAGGGATCTTTCCACGCCGCCGCTTGTAAGGCTTACGGGACAAAGGTCGTCGCGGGGGTGACGCCGGGGAAGGGGGGAACCGACTTCGAAGGAATCCCCATTTTTGACACGGTGGAAGAAGCGGTCGAGAAGACCGAGGCCGACGTGTCGCTGATCTTCGTCCCCCCTCCGTTCGCCGCCGACGCGATCATGGAAGCGGCGCAGGCGGGCGTTCCGCTGATCGTCTGCATCACCGAGGGGATCCCGGTATTGGATATGATGCGGGTGAAGCACTTTCTGGCCGACAAGCCGGTGCGGTTGATCGGGCCGAACTGTCCCGGCGTCATCACCCCGGAAGAGGCGAAGATCGGGATCATGCCGGGCTTCATCCACAAAAAAGGAAATGTCGGCGTCGTCTCCCGAAGCGGGACTCTAACGTATGAAGCGGTCTGGCAGTTGACGCAGCGCGGGTTGGGGCAATCGACCTGCGTCGGCATCGGGGGCGATCCGATCAACGGGACCCACTTCGTCGACGTCCTCGGGATGTTCGAGAAAGACAAGCAGACCGAAGCGATCGTGATGATCGGCGAGATCGGCGGCGACGCCGAAGAGCGGGCGGCCGACTACATCAAGCGGCATGTCAGCAAGCCGGTGGTCGCCTTCATCGCCGGGATCACCGCCCCTCCGGGACGGCGGATGGGCCATGCCGGCGCGATCATCTCCGGCGGCAAGGGGACGGCGGACGATAAGATGTCGGCGCTGGAAGCGGCGGGAGTGACCGTCGTGAAGAACCCGGCGCTGATCGGCGAGGCGATCGAAAAACGTCTGAAGAAATTGTCGAGCGCGCGGTCTGTCGGGATGGCGGCGAAGGCCAAGCCGAAAGCGAAGGCCAAAGCCAAAGCCAAAGCCAAAGCCAAAGCCAAAGCCAAAGCGAAGAGCGCCCCCAAAGCCAAGGCCAAAACCAAATCGAAGCCGAAGGCCAAGGCGAAGAGATGAACTCTCTGGATCTCCATCGCTGGGATGTTTCTCCCCGCGAAGCGATCGAGATCCAGAACCGGCTCCGCAGGCAACTGATTCTCAACGAGGCCCCGGCAGAAATCCGAACGATTGCCGGGGTCGACGTTTCCAACGAGATCGGATCGAACCGGCTCTTCGCCGCCGTGGTCGTCCTCGACCTCGAACACCCGCAACCGAAGGGATTTCCCATCCTGGAGGTGGCGACCGCCTCGTTGGAGATCGACTTTCCTTATGTTCCCGGCCTCCTTTCCTTCCGAGAAATCCCCGTCATCCTCAAAGCATGGGAGAAGCTTCAAATCCGGCCCGATTGTTTGATGGCCGACGGGCAGGGGATCGCCCATCCCCGCCGGATCGGCATCGCCTCGCATCTCGGCTTGATCACCGACCTCCCTTCGATCGGCTGCGGCAAGACGCGGCTGATCGGCATCCATCGCGAGCCGGGGCCGTTGCGGGGCGACCGCGCGCCGTTGATCGATCGGGGAGAGGTCATCGGGACGGTGCTTCGAACGCGCGATCGTGTCGCCCCGGTTTTTATCTCTCCCGGCCATCGGATGACGCTCGATCGGGCGATCGAGATCGTCCTCTCCTCTCAACTCCGCTACCGTCTGCCGGAGCCGACCCGGATGGCGCATCAGTTGGTGAATGAGGCGCGCCGGGCGGCGTAGCCGGTTGTGGGCAGATTTATTTTCGAGCGAATTCCTATTTGGTTTGGGTGGGGCGGGTTGGTTTTTTCGGTGGAAGGGTTTGGACGAAGTCGACAGCCGATTCGACCCACTTCCGGAGACTTTCTTCGTTTCGGATTCCTTCTTTCTCCACCATCACCCAGCCGGACATGGCCCGGCCGGTGATGTCGAACGGGTTGGCCTGCTTTTGTTTCAAAGCGCGGTCGGCTTCCTCTTTCCCCAGCCGGAGGATCAAGAACTTTTTATAGACGCCCACGCACATGTTTCCGTTCAGTAGGAATCCGACACCGCCGAACATCTCCTTTCGGGAAAAGTCTTTGCGGGTTTTGAGGAAGAATTGGAGGCGGTCGGCGAGGGACTTATCGTAAGGCATAACTGTTTTGTTCCGAAGGTTATCTGGTTTTCCAGTAACCCGGCTTGCGGCGGCCATGGGCAACCGCAATAATCTGAACTGTTTGGTCCTGCTTCCTATAAACCACAGAATAGGGAAACCGGTGAAGCGGATAACGGCGGGTTCCTTGAACGTAGTTTGGCCACCGATCCGGCGCTTCGGCGATCGCTTTCGGATGGATTCCGATTGGGTGCTGCGGCATCAGGCGTCGGCGATGTTTCGGCGCGTTTCAGACCATGGAATTAATTGAGCGGCCGAAGTGTCAAGTTCCTTGAGTCGTGCAGCGATCTCGGCTTCCCAGGCGGTCTCCGAATCGGGGTCGAGCGGTTCCTCCAAGCTTTCGAGTAAGGAACCGGCAAGGGCGGCCCGCGCTTCCGGGGGAAGCTTGAGGGCTTCTTTTAAGATTTTGGATGTATCGGGCTTCATGATGCAAATTTTAGCATACTAAGGGGACAAAATCACCCGGAGTGTTGAGGTATCTCGGAACTTTCGCTTCTAAGAGTTGAACAAGTTCCTTTTGCATGTATTCGTATTCGTCCGGAATACCGAGGATGATGACCTGCTTTCCTTTGAGTGGGCCGTTGAATTGCTTGCTGAGTTTTTTCTTGTGGGCCGGTTCCATGACAAAGATGGCGTCGGCCCATTCGATCATCTCTACCGAAACCCGAAGCTCCGCATCGGGATTGAGTCCGGCGGACATTGCCTCTACGTTTGGCCATTTTGAGAAGACCGCCTCGGCCGTAGGGCTCCGAAGACGATTCCGGCTGCAGATGAAAAGGAGTTTCTTCATTTCTGGTTTATAGAATTAAGTCATGGTGTCCCCGAAATTCCCGCGCTACTCGCGATAAAGCAATTGAATGGCTCAAATGTCATCCCTCGCTTCACCAGTGCAGTCATGGCATGGAGACGGCCCCATCCATCCACAATCTCATAACAGCATTCCCCAGTACCCTCGACAAGGGGAAGCGAGTTGTTGTCTATAAAGCTGTTGAGATTTGCTTTCTCTTTCCACGTTTTGAAAAGTGTTATCTGTGTGTCGGGACGCTCTGTTTCAAAATATCTTCGCTCAAGAGCAAGTGCAGCCAAGTCTCCTAGGCGACGAGTCTTTGAAGTGGGAACAAGGTCGCGGTCTTGCATCCACTCACCGCTGATCATGTAATCGTGAATCAATAAACTATCAAGTTCCTCGAGTGTCTCGAATTTCACAAGTTCAATCTTATCGTTGAATGGCTGAGGGAGCTTATACGGGTAGATGTTTGCAAGCCAGCTAATTGGGTCCCCACCTTTGTCAATGTCAGCGAGAGCAGGCTCATCTTTATCGGTTCTCTTCGTGTCCTGGCGTTGGCGTTTCCAGAACTGTTTGGCATACTCATTCAGGCTCGATTTTCGAATCACCTTCATTTCTAATGATCCAAAGGACAATGACCAGAAGCAAATTGAAAATATTGGGAGGGCTTCGTCGTCAAGATCAGCCATGCTCCCCGCAAATCTTTAATCTTGCTTTATCGCGCTCGGTTCCATGAAGAACACCTCCCAAATATGCCCATCCAAATCCTGAAATCCATGCGCATACATAAAGCCGTGATCTTGTGGATCGCTGTAGGTGGTTCCGCCCGCGGTGACCGCCTTGCGAACCATGTCGTCGACTTGTTGCCGGTTCTCCAGTGAAAGAGCGATCAACACCTCGGTGCTCTTCGTCGCATCGCAAATCGGCTTGGGGGTAAAGCTCTTGAATTTCGGCTCGGTCAGCAGCATGACGTAGTTCTCCGGGGAGACGACCATGCACGTTGCCGTCTCATCGGTGAATTGGGGGTTGAACGTAAAGCCGAGCTTCGCAAAGAAGTCGATCGATTTCTTGAGATCTTTGACCGGCAGATTTAAGAAAATTTTTGTCGCCATGTTTTCTCCTTGGGTTGAAAGAGACGGGGCTTACTCCGCTGTGGGCATGTTGGCGTCGAGGAAGAGGACCCAACGGCCGTCGGGCTCTCTGCGGGTCCGCATTCAGCGCCGTGTTAGGCCTCACTGCTCAAGCCCCGCGGTGTCGGCAGGGTCATGGCGCGGGAATTCAACGACAACCCTGTCTGAGTTGGCGAGCAGGGGGCGCAGTTCCTGGGAGCAAACTATTTCGAGAACGTGATCACCATGTCCGCCAGCGCCTGTGGCGGGTTGGAAAGGGCGCAACCGAAATGCCTCGATTCCGTTGATCCTGCATCGCTCGAAGAGTAGGTCCTGCTCTGGCTCGTCGATCTCCGAGCCCAGAATCCTGAACTCTTCCTGAATGGGGAGGGGACTATCCAGCAGGATATTGAGTGTTCCAGGAAAGAGACGTTGACCGGTGGCAAAACGGAAGACCTCTGGAAACCGCTCAATTCGCGGTCGCCACGCGCCAATTCCGTGAATTATAACTCCAGAAACGCTTATCAAGGGCACCTCGGTGAAGCCTAACGCCTCGACCAAAGGAGACAAGAAGGCTCAGCGCGAGGCCGCTTCCAACCATTCCGGAACCGGCAATTTCTGCTCCCGCAGGAAGGCCGGGTTGAAGAGGCGCCGTTGGTAGCGCAGGCCGCTGTCGGCCAGAATCGTCACGATGGTATGCCCTGGTCCGAGCTTCCGCGCCAACCGAACCGCCCCGGCGACGTTGATCCCCGAAGAGCCTCCCACGCAGAGCCCTTCGTCCCGCAATAAATTGAAAATGTAGGGGAGCGCTTCGTCGTCAGGAATCTGATATGCTTCGTCGACCTGAAAACCGGCTAAATTCTCGGTCACCCGGCTCTGACCGACCCCCTCGGCAATCGAATCCCCCTCCGACTTTAACTCGCCATGTTTATAAAAATTATAGAGCGCGGCCCCCATCGGATCGGAGAGGGCGATAACCACCCTCGGATTCCGCGCCTTCAGCGCCAGGCCGACCCCGGCCAAGGTTCCCCCGGTCCCGACGGCGCAGTTGAATCCGTCGATCTTCCCGCCGGTCTGCTCCCAGATCTCCGCGCCGGTCGTCGCGGTGTGGAACTCGCGGTTGGCGACGTTGTCGAATTGTTGCGCCCAGAAGGCGGAGCCGGGAGAGGCCTCGTTCATCTCTTTGGCGATCTGACCGGCGATCTTGACGAAATGCCTCGGCGTCGAATAGGGGGCTTCGGGAACCAGCTTCAGCTCGGCGCCATAGAGCCGCAGCGCCTCGAACTTTTCTTGGCTCTGCGTTTCGGGGATGACGATCAAGGTGCGATACCCCAGGACCCGCCCGATCAACGCCAATCCGATCCCGGTGTTCCCCGCGGTTCCTTCGACGATCGTTCTCCCTTTTTTCAGAAGGCCGCGCTTCTCCGCATCGCGAATCATCCCGAGCGCGGTCCGATCTTTGATCGATCCGCCGGGGTTGAGAAACTCCGCCTTCCCTAAAATGTTGCATCCTGTCATTTCGGACGGCCCCTTCAACCGAATGAGCGGCGTCCGGCCGATCAGCTCGAGCACGTTGTCACGAATATCCATCTCTCCTCTTCTCTCAAACAGGGGTGAAAGTTTTTGATTCGTCATTCCCGAATATTTAGTCGGGAGTCCAGTCCTTTAGGTTCCCCCTCCTTTTTCGCGGAACGACGGCGTAAAGGCATAAAGAATGTGGGGTGAACTTCCGGATCATCCGGATAATTAGAGGAGGATATAACATATAGGAATGGCGAAAGGCAAGGCGGCCGGGGGGTGCTGCGGTTGGTTTTACGCTCGGGAAATTTTGAGTTTGATAAGCTCTTCCGGCTTGAAGGCCCCTTTGTCGGTGATGATGGCGGTGATGTATTTAGCGGGGGTGACGTCGAAAGCGGGATTGGCGATGGAGATGCCGGAGGCGGCGATCTGCTTCCCCCCCATATGGGTCACCTCAGTGTGGTTGCGCTCCTCGATCGGAATCTGATCGCCGGAGGCGATATTGAAATCGATCGTGGAGCTGGGCGCGGCGACGTAGAAGGGGATGCCGTGCTCTTTCGCCAGGATCGCCACGCTGTAGGTGCCGATCTTGTTCGCCGTGTCGCCGTTGGCGGCGATCCGGTCGGCGCCAACCACGCAGCACTGAATCTTCCCCTGCTTCATGAAGAAGCCGGCCATATTGTCGGTAATCAGGGTGACCGGAATCTGATCCTGCGCCAGCTCCCAGGCGGTGAGCCGGGCCCCTTGCAGGACGGGGCGGGTCTCGTCGGCAAAGACGGCGATCTTCTTGTCCACTTCCCAGGCGCTCCGGATGACGCCGAGCGCCGTTCCGTAGCCGCCGGTGGCGAGCGCGCCCGCATTGCAGTGGGTTAGGACGCCGGACCCTTTCTGAATCAGCGCCGCGCCGAATTTCCCGATGGCGCGATTCATCGCAATGTCTTCGCGGAGAATCGCGTGCGCTTCTTCGAGAAGAATCTTTTTCAGCGCGTCGGGGGGTTCGGTTCGATGGGCTTGCGCCGTCTCCTTTATCCGCTCGATCGCCCAGAAGAGATTCACCGCGGTCGGGCGGGTGGCGGCGAGCAGATCGCAGCTGGGAAGAAGCTGTTTGTAGAAATCGTCGAAGGACTTTGCCGAAATCTTCATCGCCGCAAGCGCGATGCCGTAGGCGGCGGTGATCCCGATCGCCGGCGCCCCGCGGACCCAGAGATCTTTGATCCCCTTCGCCACGGTCTCGACATCCTTGCAATCGACGAAAACCACCTCGGTCGGCAGCTTCGTCTGATCGAGGAGCCGAACCGCCCCTTCTTTCCACTCAACGGCGTTCACCATGAGGGGGATTTTAGGGGAAGGGGGAGGCGGTTGTCAATGGAAGTTTCTATGAACGTTCAAATAAAAGGACAAGAATATTCTTGTTGGTTTGGATATGAGCAGAGAGGCGGGATCTTTCAATCCCGCCTCTCTGCTCCCGCCGTTTATGGATTGGTGGCGGCCGTGCCGTCCGATTTTACATTATATAAACCGCTCCCGGTGGTTCCGGAGATGGTGTCATAGATATTGAAGCTGATATTCGGAGTGCTTGAGCTGTCTACGGCAACATCATAAGGGGTATTGCCCGTGATTCGATTATGCAGAATCATCGGTGAAGCGCCCCATAATTGAATGCCCGCCCATCCTCCATTGCCGTTTCCCGTGATGGTGTTTCCTATAATAGTCACGGTGCTGTCCGGATAATTTGCCACAATCCCCGAGACGCTTGCTCCCGAGATGGTATTATCGATCACGGTGGTTCCATTGGCGCTGATGTCGATGCCGTAATTTCCATTCGTAATTTTATTTCCGCTGATCAACGTTCCGGAACCGCCATGCACGTAGATTCCAGCCTGACTCCCCTTGATTGTGTTTCCTCTGATTTTCGGAGTGCCAGAATAGACGTCGATCCCGAAGTAGGTGGCGTCAACGATGTTCCCGGTGATTTCGACGGTGTCGCCGCCGGCGCCGATGAAGATCCCCCGGTATCCTTTGACTTTGCTTTCGGAGATCCTCACGGTAGAGGCGGTTTGAAAGTTGTCGATGTAGATTCCATAAGACCCTGCCGACCCGTCGATGAGTAGACCACTCACGGCGACGTTGGTCGCATTGTTGCTAATGGCGATCGTGCCGGTGAGTGTGGTCACTTCCCGTCCCGCGCCTCTCAAATGGACGTAACTCTTCATGGTAGGGCTATCGGAATAGGAGCCCGGCATGACGTCAATAACATAAGGATTGCTGGAACTGGGACTGATCGCAGCGAGTGCCGCGCTGACGGTCGTATAATCTCCCCCGCTTGTGGCTACCGTCACTCGATGTGCTTGCGCCGAGGCCTGTCCGGTCATCCATCCCGAAATCAAAAGGAGCGCTGCTAAAATTGGAAGGATCGTTTTTTTATTTAATCTCTTCATCGTTCCTCCTGGTTTTAAATATCAGCCTGATCTTACTTATTCTCGATATTTACTCCATTTCACATTGACTGATTGTTACCATAGGAATACCAACCTTTCTTAACGCACCCTTAATCGACGTCATCACCTCCCTTCAATTTGATATACCCAAAATATCTGAGAAGAAATTCGAGTGATTATATTCAATTTCGGACTATAGTATTTATAATTAATCGGTGTCAATTAATACAATTATGTAGGCTAGGCCTGTAGCAGGGGTGAAGTTCAGCGAGAGGATGGTTCGAGAGAGATCGTTTTATCGGATTGGAAGGAAGTCATTTTAAAAAAATGTTTTTGACCTGAGTGGGCGAGATATCTCGGTGCGTCATCGCCGTCTTATGACGAAGAGAGGGTAGGCGGCCGGTCCGACTTGATTCTCCATCGCCGGACCGGCCTTTCATTTTTCACTTATCGGGTATTAGTTTTGTGAGGCGGTTCGACCGAGGCGGCGATCTCCTGAAGGTCTTTCGGATAGAGGACAATCTCGATCCGTCGGTTTCGCTGCTTTCCCTCGGGGGTGTCGTTTGAGGCGACCGGACGATACTCCGCCAGCCCGACCGCCGACATCTTCTCCGGCGGGACGCCGAGCTCGGAGAGATATCGGACCACCTGGGTCGCCCGCGAGGTGGAGAGCTCCCAATTGCTCGGAAACTTTCCCGCCAGCCGCGAGCCGATCGGCACGTTGTCGGTGTGCCCCTCGATCCGGATGCTGTTCTCCTTCACGGTCTTCAGAATGTCGCTCACCTTTTTAAGGACCCCTTTCCCTTCGGCGGTGACCTGGTCGCTGCCGGAGGCGAAAAGGATTTTATCGACGATCTCCACCGAGAGCCGGTCTTTGAGCTGGGTGATCTTGATGCTCCCGTCGGTGATCTCCTTTTGAAGTTGACCGATCAGCTCTTTGTGGGTCGACTCCGATTCCCGCAGCTCTCTCTCGCGTTGGGCGGCCTCCGCCTCGGTGACCTTCAACGCTTCGTTCAGCCGGTTGATCATGCTCTGCTGTGCCCGATCGGTCTCGTCGAACGCCCCTTTCATCCGGAGCATCTGGTCTCTTAGCTCCTGTTCCGTTTTGGTTCCGCTCTCCCGCGCCACCGCCAGCTGTTGCTCGATTCCCGCGAGCTTATCGGAGAGTTCCTTCTCCCGTTGAGATGCGGCGGTTTTGCTCTCTTCGAGCGATTTTTCCAGGGCGGCGCGTTTTTCCTCTTCTTCCTGAAGCCGCGCGGCAACGGACTCCCGTTGGGAGACCTCTGCGACATAGCGGCTCTTCGCGACGCAGCCGCCGATCCAGAAGATGAGAAATAGAAGGACGATCCCGTTGAATTGCGGTTTCCATTTCATAGCGCTTCCTCCATACAGACAGGTGATGAGGGTCTCACGAGATAAAACTAGATTGATGATGAGTTTGGCAGATCTCCCTCGATGCGGTCAACGAGAGAGGTCGGTTCGGCAGGAGCGTAGTCCGATCGAAATAAAAGTTCAAGTCGATCTAAACAAAGTATGCAATTTCATGAAAACCGACCAGCGTCGGTGTGATCTAGAAGACCGATTTGGCGCAGCGGAAGCCGATGAGCGGATCTTGCTTTTCGGGATCGGCGTAGAACCGCGTGGTGGTCCTCGTCAAAAGCCGGAGCGCTTCGGGTTGATTGTTCTCGGCCCCGCCTCGAATGGCGCGGAAGTTTTTCCGGAAGGTGTCGGCGCGGTAGGGATTGTTGGGATAGGGGCGGTAGCGGTCGGCGGTCCATTCCCATCCGTGTCCCACCATCGACTCCGCGCCGTAGGGAGAGAGGATCGGTTTGGCGGGAAGGGAGGTCCGGACCGCGTTGACGATCTCCGGATCGAATTGATTGCCCCAGGGGTAGATCCGTCCGTCGGTGCCGCGGGCGGCCTTCTCCCACTCCTCTTCGGTCGGAAGCCGTTTCCCGACGGAGCCGCAATAGTCGGCGGCCTCTTGCCAGGTAATGCCGGTGACCGGCTGACCTGGGTCGGCCTCTTCTAAACCGAAAGGGAGGGAGCGGCCGGCGTCCTCTGCGAATTTTTTATAATCGCGATTCTGGACCTTCACCCGGTCGATGGCGAAGGTGTCGAGGTAGACGCTGTGGGCAGGGCGCTCATCTTTGAGGAGCGGTTTGTTGGGGAGGAGGGAAGCGGGATCAACGGAGTAGCCTGCTTCGTTTGTTCCCATGATGAATTCGCCGGCGGGGATCAGGACCATGCCGTCGGGGACGGGATGGGGTGTTTTGTTCCAGAGGAAGAGGCCGGTGATCAGGATCATCAAGAGAATTATCACTGTGAGTTTCGGCTTCAAAACAAAACCTCCTTAGAATAATGAATACCGTGGGGTTCCACCCACACCGGCCACGGGGGTTGCTTGCCCAATCCCTTTTCACCCTCCGGGTACAGGGGATTCCCAGGGCGACAGGGGACAAGCCCCTTGACCCCACGGTCAGACGCTGCAGCGACCGCGGAAGATCCCCGACGACTGCTGCCTGGTGGCCGCTCCTTTTCTAGGCCGATCGGCTGACCTTCTAGGGTCGATGAAACGTCCTATTGTAGAAAACTAAATCAAGAGCACACTTGAGTGAAAGATCGATTAGATGAACATCGGTTGAATTAGATGAATTGAGAAGAGTCAGCGTGCCGATTATTTCTTTGCGCCCTTTGTATGTCCTCCGGCTCCTGCTCCCTGATCGACATCCTTCGCGCATCGAAAACCGAAACCTTTGTTCTTGATTTCGGGGGTGAAGCGGCTTCGATTGTATGAAGGAGCGGAGAGGCCGCAGCCGTACGAGAGGCAATCATACCACGAGCCGCCTCTTAAAACTTTGTTTTTTTGCCCGTAGTGGATATTGGGAAATTGATTACCGGGGTAGGGAAGATACCAATTGCTGACCCACTCGTAAACATTGCCGGCCATGTCGTAGAGCCCATACGGGCTTTTCCCCTCCTCGAAGCTGCCGACCGGCATCGTGCTCCCTTGCGACACTTCGATCCCTTTGGCGAGCCAGTATTGCGGCGTGTTTGCTTTCTTGAATTCGAACTGGCTTCCCCAGGGGAAGTGGCGTCCGTCGCTCCCGCGCGCCGCTTTTTCCCACTCTTCCTCGGTCGGGAGACGCTTGCCGGCCCATTGGCAGTAGGCGTCGGCGTCGTACCAGCTGACGTAGACGACCGGATGGTTTACTTTGGCGGGGGGATAGGCGCCGTTTCGCCAGAGGAGCGGCGGCTCGGCGCCGGTGGCGTCGACATATTGCTTGTAGTGGGCGTTGGTCGTTTCATACATGTCGATATAAAACGATTTCACGAAGACTTTATGCTCCGGCTGCTCGTCTTCATCTCCCGCGCCTTCCGGCGTCGGACGCCCGTTGTTCCCCATGATGAATGCGCCCTCAGGAATCAACACCATCTTCTGCTCGACGATCTTTTCTTCCTTCGTCTGAACCGGCGTGATTTCATACGCGGGAAGCGGGGGACGGGCGCTGTGGCATTCTTGGCATTCGGGTTTGGAGGTGTCGGTTTGTAGACGGGATCGGTCCGCATGGCAGTGCAGACAGCGTGGATCGGTGAGGGGCGTCCGCGGGGCGGGAAGGGAAGAGACCTCCTTCACCCAAAAAGAAAAAAGCGAGAGCGCCGCGATGAAAAAAAGGCCGAGTAAAGTCGAATATCGAAATCGAATTCGAAGCCGCATCAGTCGAGCCCTAGTTCATTCCACATCCGGTCGATCCGTTCGACCACCGTCGGGTCCATCTCGATCCGCTTCCCCCATTCCCGGTGCGTTTCGGGAGGAATCTTGGTGGTTGCGTCGATCCCCATCTTCGAGCCGAGCCCCGATTCGGGAGAGGCGAAGTCGAGATAATCGATCGGGGTGTTCTCGATCGTGAAGGTGTCTCGCGCCGGGTCGACCTGGGTGGAGATCGCCCAGATGACATCCTCCCAGCTCCGGACGTCGATATCGTGATCGACGACGATAATGTATTTAACATAAAGAAACTGTTTTAGGAAGCCCCAAATACCCATCATTACCCGCTTGGCATGCCCTGGGTATTCCTTTTTCATCGAAATGACGGCAATCCGGTAAGAGCAGGCCTCCATCGGAAGGTGGAAATCGACGATCTCGGAGAAGTTCTGCCGCAGCAGCGGAAGGAAAACTTTATTCAGCGCCAGGCCGACGACGGCGTCTTCGCGCGGAGGACGGCCGGTCGTGGTGGTCAGATAGATTGGATTGCGCCGGTGGGTGATGCAGGTGATATGAAAGATCGGGAACGGCTCGACCGAATTGTAGAATCCGGTGTGGTCGCCGTGCGGTCCCTCGTCGGCCATCTCGCCGGGGCGGATCTCTCCCTCGATCACGATCTCGCTCGACGCCGGGACCTCCAGATCGACCGTCCGGCAGCGGACCAGCTCCACCGGCTTTTTGCGGAGCAGTCCGGCAAAATGAAACTCGCCGATCTGATCGGGCACCGGGGTGACGGCGGCGATCGTCATCGCCGGATCGCAGCCGAGGGCGACGGCGACCGGCATCGTCTTCCCCTGCGCCATCCACTGCCGCCAGTGCTTGGCCCCGCCGCGGTGCTGGAGCCAGCGCATGATCGTCGTTTTCTTGTCGATCTTCTGCATCCGATAGATCCCGATATTGTATTTCCCCTCTTCCCCCGTCGGCGGCTTGGTGATGACCAGCGGCCAGGTGATCTGCGGCGCGGCGTCATCGGGCCAACAATGAAGGATCGGAATTTTGTCGAGATCGATCTGATCTCCCTCCAGAACCACCTCTTGGCAGGGAGCCCGGCCGACCTTCTTGGGGGAGAGGTGAAGAATCCGCCCGTAGAAGGGGAGATGCTTCACCGCGTCGATGAATCCCTTCGGCGGCTCCGGATGTTGCAAGAACGCGAGGAACTCGCCGATTTCGAGAAGGCCCGCTTCATCGGTGTCCAACCCAAGGGCCACCCGCTCGATCGTTCCATAGAGGTTGACCAAGACCGGCATCGTCTGTCCCTTCA
>SCUR01000278.1 GCA_004297235.1 Candidatus Manganitrophaceae bacterium
GTCTCGCGTAATGCAGAGCTGCTCCGGGATGTCGAGCGCCTGCTCCTTGAGAGAGTGGCGGTATCGAATCACGTCGAGGAAAGGGAGCAGGATGTGAAAGCCGGCATCCAGCGTGCCGCTGTATTTACCGAGACGCTCGACCACGTAAGCGCTCTGCTGCGGCACCACCACGGCGGTCTTCGCCAGGATGATCAGCACCAGCACGGCCAAGACCAGAACCACAATCATCCCTTCCCCCATCCCACCTCTCCCTTTTTAATTAGGCTCGCGCCGACGCGCTTATGTCCCTCGGACCGAAAGGGTCAACCCGTCCACCCGGACGACGTTGCATCGCTGCCCTTTCGCGACCGGGTTTTCGCCGACGTTGCGCGCACTCCAGGCCGCGCCCCGCAGCTCGACCCTCCCGATGGCATCGACCGCGATCGGATCGAGCGCGACGGCGGTCTCACCCACCAGACTGTCGATCGCTTTGCCCATATCGGCCGATTGAAATCGTTTGAGCAGCGGCTGCCGGAAAAATAACAACGCCACGATGGAAAAGACGGAGAAGAGCAGCCACTCCATCCACTCGGGCCCGGTGAGCTTCAATCCTGAGAGCGTTCCCACCATGAGGGCGCCGGCGCCGAAGAAAATAAGATAGAAGCCGCCGGGGGTCATCATTTCCGCCAGCAAGAAAAAAAGCCCCAGCAACAACCATCCCCACCAGGTCATCATTTCACACTCCATCCGCACTGATGCGATATCTCAATCAAATTAAGTACAAACACCGGCGAACGAAGTATAGCAAAGGGCAATCGGCTGTCAAGATAAAGAGGGCGAAGCGGGAGTTCCTCCGGGGTTCTCTTTTGACGTCTCTCACCGATGCCGGTCGAAAACCCAACCAAAAACCAACGAAAGACCATTCAAAAACCAAGATCCTTTTCGCCCCCTTTGTTACCCTCCGGAATGGAAACAGAAACAGCTCACAACGAACAGGAGGTCCATCATGTCTAAAGATCTAATCTATTTTCTGCTTTTGATCGCTCCCGTCGTTCCGGCCTTTGTGGTGCTCACGCACGACACAGACCTGCCGAAAGAAAGACAGGAAGGACGGGGAAGGCTCCTCCGTAAGGAATGAGAGGGCCATGCGACGCATTGAGCGAGGGGGCGAGATTTCGATCCGCCCCCTCGCTTTTCGACCTCCGAGATTCAAAATCGGATTCCGATTCCCGGAAGACTTCAGCAAGGGCAAGGGAGTTTTCCTCAAACCTAGCGGCGGGAAATTCATCCGATGAACGATTCGCGTACGCCTGGGGAAGGGCCCTCTCTTTGCAAAATCATGAAGGGAGACTCCAAAAACCAAAACCTTTGAGGAAGGAGGATCACCGATGATTGTTTCGCTCGCTCAGCTCGATGAGTTCACTGATCGCGCTCGGATCTACTTCGTCCTCCTCGATCAGGAGCTCTCTCTCCAGTCCAATGCATCCGGTTCTCATTGGAGTTCAACTCAAATCGGAATTTGGGCGAGCAAGGGGCAACTCATCGCCGTGCAGAATCACAAATTCATTCCCGGAACCGACACAACCCAAGCGGAAGTCGTCCCTTTCCATCAGGCCTATCTCGTCAAGCCGGACCTGAGCGGCGTCATTCGCCATCAGCACAAGAGCAAGAACGGTTTTTTGATGAACATCGTTGAGAGAAGATCGCTCTCGACGATGGTGAAGCGAATCGGAGATGCGATGCTCCTTCCGGAGGGTGCGCCGCTCGATCAATTGGCGGAACGGCTCATGGAGAGGAGGATGACGCTTCAGCAGTTGATGGCATGGCAGACGGGAAAGCGGGTTAATGATAAAGAAGAAACGACGGAAACCGGACTGATCGAACTGGTGATCATTCCGCGCGGCGTGCTGATCCGCCCTCTCAAAGAACAACCGGTGATGGAAAAGTAGGACAGAAGGTCTGGGTGGCTCATTTCCCAATCGGTCACTTGTGCATTCCCGGGCAACGTGAGGTCGATTCGATTCCTCACCCCCCGAACGTCTTCCGATCCAAGCTTCTATACTGCACCGCCTCGGAGATATCCTGCGCCGAGATCTGTTCACGCCCTTCCAAATCGGCGATCGAGCGGGCCACCTTCAAGATGCGATTGTAGGCGCGGGCGGAGAGGCCCAACCGCTCCATCGCCATCTCCACCAATCTCCTGGACGGCTCGTCGATCTGGCAATACTTCTTGATCTGCCTCGGTCGCAGTTGCGCGTTGCAGCGAATCCCGTCCTTCTCATAACGGACCCGTTGGACCTCACGCGCGGCCAGGACCCGCTTGCGGATCGTCTCGGAGCTTTCGTCTTGGGTTTCGGTCGTCAGGTCTTTGAAAGGAACCGCCGGCACTTCGATGTGCAGATCGATCCGGTCGAGCAAAGGGCCGGAGACCTTCGCGCGGTAGCGTTGGATGGCGACGGGGGTGCAGGAGCAGCTGCGGGTCGGATCGGTCAGGTAGCCGCAGGGGCAAGGATTCATCGCGGCCACCAACATGAATTGGGAAGGATAGGTGAGTGAGGCGCTCGCGCGGGCGATGGTCACCCTTCCATCTTCCAGCGGTTGGCGAAGGACTTCCAGGACATTCCGTCGGAACTCCGGAAGCTCGTCAAGGAAGAGGACGCCGTTGTGGGCCAGGCTCACTTCTCCGGGGCGCGGGACCTGTCCGCCGCCGATCAGGCCGGCGTCGGAGACGGTATGGTGCGGGGAGCGAAAAGGGCGGGTGACGATCAACGGCTTATCGGAGAGAAGACCGAAGATGCTGTGGACCAGCGTCGTCTCCAGCGACTCCTCAAAACTCATGTTCGGAAGAACCGTCGGGAACCGCTTGGCGAGCATCGTCTTGCCGGAGCCGGGCGGACCGACCATCAAGATGTTATGGCCGCCGGCCGCCGCAATTTCCAATGCCCGCTTCGCGTGGGGTTGGCCGCGCACTTCGGAGAAATCCTCGCCGTAGATGGCCTGCTCGGCGAAAAGGGGGGAAAGCGGGGTCTCGATCGGAGTCAGGGGAAGCTGGCCGTTGAGAAATTCGACCACTTGAGGGAGGGTCTCGACGCCGAGCACTTCAATTCCGGAGACCACCGCCGCCTCGGGACCGTTCTTGGCGGGAACCAGCAAGCCGCGCTTTCCGGTCCGCTTCGCCAAAATCGCCATCGCCAGCGCTCCTTTAATCTCTTTGATCCGCCCGTCGAGCGACAGCTCTCCGACGATCAGATAATCTCCGAGGCGGTCTTCTTTCAGAACACCGTCGGCGGCCAAGATGCCGAGCGCCATCGGAAGATCGAAGGCGGAGCCTTCCTTCTTCAGATCGGCCGGGGCAAGGTTGATCGTGATTTTTTTAATCGGGAAGTGAAAGCCGGTGTTCTTGACGGCGGAGCGGACGCGGTCTTTGCTTTCTTTGACGGCCAGATCGGGAAGACCGACGATGTTCAGCAGCGGAAGGCCTTGAGAGAGATCGACCTCGACATCAATCGGCTGCGCCTCGATTCCATACAAGACGGCGCTGAAGATCTTCGAGAGCATGGGGGCCCTTTACGTTGATGGAGGGCGCGTTAGAATTGAAGCTTGGAAGCGATATCGCGGCCGATCTGCGTGAGGAACTCTTGATTCGTCGGTTGCGACACCCAGCGGCCCAGCTCCAATGAAAAGGCTTGCTCCTCTAAAGTCAGATAGAGCCGAAAGGGAGCCTTGTTGGCGACGTGGCCGATCAGGCGGCTTCGCTTTACCGGAGCGCCGATGATCAAACCGCTCTTCTCGATGTTCCAGACGGTCTGAAAAAATCCCCCTTCTTTATCTTCGACGGCGATTCGATCGTAATAGTTGAGACTGGCGCTGAGGGCGACCTGCCAGGCGCGGTCGTATGGGACGGTGGAGTCCGGAAGGGAAACCTGGGAGGGGGCATGCGCGCAGCCGGACAACAGGAGCAACAGGAGGAGAGAAAACCATTTTCGATCGATGGTTCGCATGATCCTCTCACAAATCATGTCGTCCCCTCAGCAAAATCGGAGGGAACGTGCGATGTCCGCTCCAGGGCGATCGAGCGGCTCGCGGAAGCAAGCAGATCAACTATCCCTTAAAAAAGAGGTAATTCCTTTCTTTCGGCTCCCGGTCACCGAGGCCAAAAGGCAAGGCTGGCGGGATTCGTCGAGATAGGCGCCGAATTGCAGGCCGTATGAATTACCGGCCGTGCCGCGATGGACCGCCACGATCCTTCCCGTTACCTTTTCCTCAAAGCTCTTTCCTCTATGAGCTCCTTTGACCTGAATCACCATCTCCTTGCCGAGCTCAAAGTCTTTATTGGAATGGAAGAGCAGACCGCCGAGGCTGATGTTGCTGATCATCACCTCGATCGACCGGGGGGAGGTGGAGATTTTCGCCTTCCCGAAAAAAGGAATTCGTGAATGTCGCCGTTTCTCCTTCTGCATAGTTTTGACCTTATACCATATCTAGATTGATTTCACAACATCGCTTTCACGGGGACGGTGCCCGCCGGATAAAAAGGCGATGGAGATAAGCGGAGGAGAGAAATAGCGTGGAGCCGAACCTCGATGTCTCCCTGAAACCACATATGGTATTCTTTTCCCCCGCTTTTCAACATATAGTGCCTTACCAAAACGGTCTATAGGTGAATTCTCCAGTCAAAAAACAGATCGAATCGAAAACTAATCTAAGCCATTGAAAAATAATAGCTAATACGTGCCTATTTCTTAAGCAATTTCAATTTCAAGCTGGAAAGACAGGCCAAACAGGGTCCTTGCCACACTTTTATCCACAGTTTATACACATATTCTGTGGAAAACAAGGGAAAGCCCTTTTGGGATGGAAAGAAGAGGTTCATTTTAGCGCCCATAAGAGGACTTTCCGCCGGTTTCTTTCTTCACCCGTTCATGGCTTGCCTGGTGAAAAAGGTCGTCATCAATATAGGTCGTTGAGTAACTGATCGTTTCCTCGACGGTATCTCTTTCCAAAATCAGACGCGTCTTGCCGTCATCCCAAAAGAAGAGATCGGCCCCCGGCAGGGAATTGATCCGCGGAGAGCCATAATGTGCGCTGATTTTCTCCTTCAACTCCTCCACAGCGCGCGATTCTTTACCGACCGGAAGATAGTTGATCTCGATCCGAAAGAGCTGGCCTTTGAAAAAATCGGCGAGGACATCGGAAGCGTTCGGGGCAAAGGGTGCAGGATCGGCATGAAAACGCCGTTCTTCGTCGAACTGCCCGATTTGCTCTGCCTCCTCTTTGCTCTTGATCAATTGCTGAAACTCGGAGAGCGACATCCCGAGTTTCAGCGGGCCATGCTCCCGTTGAATCCGCTCACTGCTGTTGATGACAAAATGAATTGCATGCAGATCGGGGGGGCACAGAAGAAAGAACATCCCGGCAAAAAAGACCGCTCTCCAAAAACGCTCGAACGCATATCGCGCATCGCGCCGCTTTGCGATGCGCGTGCCGAGCTTCAATCGTTCCAAATAAAACATAAGGTACCTTCAGAGCCCCATAGAGGATCAGACCCTCTCCGGGCGGCGCCGGCGGCAGAAGGGAGAAATCGATCAGGTGGCCCGGTAAAGGGCGAAGAGATGCATGCGAGGGCGCGATCTAAAACTTCCATTGTCTCAGCATCGATGCGAGAAAGATGATGATGAGCCCAATGATCAACGTCAACCGGGTGTAGGTAAAGCCGGGAAGAATCGGTTGCTCCCCTCCCGTTCTCTCCCGAGGGTCCTCTTCCTCACGCGCGCCAAGCAGCTCGAAGAAATAAAGAGAGGCAATAATGGCGACCAGAAAAACCTTCACCCCCAAGGCGGAGATGTAACCGGGCGGGACAAACTCATATCCCCTCCGTCGGAACCCAAAATTAATCCCTCCCGTGACCACCAGGAGGAGAATCAGCGGGCCGACGATCCGGCGGAATCGCTTAGAAATATTCTTGAGAAAATGATAAGAGGGATCGCCTGTTTTAAGCAGAGGCGCCTCGACAAAAACTTGAAAGGCGGTTCCTCCAATCCAGACGACAACGGAGATCAAATGAAGCCAGTGATTGAGAACGGCGAAGAAATTCATGAGGCCGAAATAACGTGAGGCGTGTGGCCTATAAAATGGGGCGGCCACCAGAGGCGTGAGGCGTGAGGGGTAAGATCAAAAATTCTAAATCTCTTTCGCCTCACGCCTAACGCCTCACGCCTCACGGTTTTTACATCTCCTTTTTTGTCGGATCTTTCAAATAGTCCTTCATCTTCTCGAGCATCTCTTCGTCGATGAGGCCGACCTTGCCCCGCTTTCCCATATAGTCTTTGATGTCGTCGAGGCGCTTGGCCGCTTCGGTGTTGTCTTTCAGACGGCGGATCTTTTCTTTCGCATCTTCGAAGGCATCGAAAGTCATCTCATTGTATCCGAAGGCCCGAAGACGCTTCATCGCCTTCATCATCGCTTCGTTGCGGAACTTGGTCAGCAACTCCGAGGTCACCGCCGTCACCCCCATTTTCCGGGCGCGCCGCTCGGCCGCTTTTTTGATGCCGCTTCGGACGAAATCGGGGGAGGTCATCAACCGCTTATGCGCCTCTTCGGTCCAGGTGACGTCGGCGCGCGGGGCATCCCAAATCTGGGTCAGCGCCGCCATGTCGATCCGCGTGATCCCCAACTCCCGCGCCAGATCTTCCGCGTCGTTCTTCAACATCGTCCGGACGAAATCGCGGGCCATCTCGGGGGATTCGGCGATCTTCTGATCGAGGCGGACCTTCGCTGCATCGGTCCAGGGGAGTTCCGGATGGGCCTCCTCCTGTGGCTCATCACCCAGCGCTTCCGCCTTCTCCAAAAGGGCCAGATCGACTTCAAGATGCCCCCGCTCCAGAGCAACCTCCTCCGCGATCTGCTTGATCATCGCCCGCATGAACTCCGGAACCGTCTCAAGGCGATCCTGCGCTTCGCGCGTCCAGGCCAATGGCTTCGTCTCGACCCCCGCCGCTTTGTGCGCCGCGCCGGTCCCGGCGCCGGCCATCGGGTTCATCATCTTATCTTTAAATCCGGCAAGGACCTCTTCGGTGATGGTGGTGATTCCGAGCTCCCGCGCTTTCTTCTCGGAAAGCTTGCGGACCATCCCCCGTAGAAAGAACGGCGCTTTTTTCAGGCGCTCTTCCGCGTCCGGCGTCCAGGTGATTTCGTTTTCATTTGCATTTCCCATATCATGACCTCAAATTCTTAAAAATTAACCGGGGAAGAGATCTTTACCAATAGCCGATGTCTTCTCCGGAACCGTTCGGGTGAATTCGGAAAACTTGAAGCTCCTCCCGAGACGGACTTCGGCTTCCTCCTTGACCTTCTGCATCACTTCCGGGGTGATCAGATCGATCTGGTGCTCGGTCGCATACCGCTCCACGCTGCTCGCCACCATCCCCCTCGCGAAGGAAGGAAGCCTGTTGAGACGCTCTTTTGCCGCGATCGACCAGTTCAAGGTAAACTTCGCCTCGAACCCAAAGGTCTGCTCCGCCGGAAGCTCGATCCGTTTTCCCCCATATTGCCCCGGCTGATAGTCGCAAGCGGGATCTTCCGCCAAGTAACTTCCGTTCACGGCATACGCCCGGCAGCGGCAGCCGCCGCAAATCTGAGAGAACTCGCAGTCGCCGCATCGGCCGCCGAGCTGAGGCTCTCGCAGATCATTGAGAACGGGAGAGGTATTCCATATTTCATCAAAGGTCTGCTTCCGAAGATTGCCCGCCGAGACCGGCATATATGGGCAGGGGGTGATATCCCCTTCCGGTGTGATCCGGCAATAATGCTTGCCGGCGGGGCAGCTCCCTTGCGCATAATTTTTTAACAGGGGCGAATTCGGATCGAGCTCATAGATGACTTTGCGGAAATGCGGAGCGCATTTGGCCCGAAGAATCAGATCGCCCATCTGCCCGGCGGAAGAGGTCCAGGGGTCGTCAAAGTTTTGGAAGAGGTTCGGCTTGTTCTCCTTCACCCCGACCCCCTGCGCCCGCGCGAGATAGGTCAGGATCTCCCGATACTGGCTGGGACGGATATCGATCAGGTTTTCACCGCGGCCGGTCTGGACGAGAAAGAAGAAATTGAGGACCTTCGCCCCGATGTTACGCGCCAGCTCGATCATCGGTGGAATTTCGGAGACGTTCCACGACATCACGCTCATGTGCAGGGAGAAGTCGAGCCCTTCCTCTTTCAGATGCTCGATCCCCCGCAGCGCCGACTTCCACGATCCGGCCAACTGGCGAAAATTGTCGTGCCGTTGCGGATCGACCGAATCGAGGCTGATCGAGGCCCCTTGCAGCCCGCTCTCGCGCATCCGTCTCGCCTCATTCTTACCGAGCAGAACACCGTTTGTCCCGAGGACACAGGTGAAGCCTTTATCGGAAGCATACGAGGCGATGTCGAAGATGTCTTTTCGGACGAGCGGCTCCCCTCCGGTCAAAATCAGGAAGAGATTCGGGTTGACCTTTGCCATGTCGTCGACCACTTTAAAACACTCTTGGGTCGTGAAGTCCTGAGAGATATCGGCATGGGGAAAGGCGCTCATGTAGCAGTGGGTGCAGAAGAGATTGCAGCGCTGGGTGAGGTTCCATGAAACGGAGTACGCTTGATTTGCCATTCAAAATCTCGGTGTGAAGAAAAAACGGAGGGGCACCGCATCCGATGCCCCTCCAAATAAAACTAAAAACCTTGAGACCGCATCGCCTCCGCCCACCGCTCGGTGACTTGATCGAGGATCTCAATGGTGATCCGGCCGATTCCCTTCTCATTGGCGTAAGATTCGATCTCCTTGATCACCGTTCCGCGGACAAAGGAGGGAATCCGGGCGATTCGGCTTTCGGCTTCGGCCTCCCAGGGATGGTGTCGCTCCACCTTGCGGGAGAGCTGCGCCCATTCACTATATTTTGCATCGATCGTTGCCGGGCTGATCTCGCGAATCCCCTTCTTACGGGCATCGACCTCGATCCGCCAGCGGGTCATCTCGCGGATCAGTCCTTCCGGAATCTCCAGAAGCTTCGTATTCGCCTCATCGGTCCAAGTGATGGGGGCGAGCACCTTGTCGAGGCCGCTCTCTTTGCGCTCCAGTTTCTTGTAGTATTCCCCCGGGGCACCGCAGAGGGCGCAGTGGTCGGGAATCTGCTGCGATGCAACCTGACTGCAAAGGGTACAGACAAAATAGTCGAGCTCTTTTTTCATGAAGATGAACCGAGAGGCCTTGGCCTCGCAGACGGGGCACTGCGACGGAACCTGCCGAGCCACATGGCCGCACATGCCGCAGAAGTGAAAGTTCTCTTCTGCAGCCGTTTCTCCCTTGGTCATGGTGGCGATCCGTTTTTTGATCTCTTCGAGACTGGTCGCGCCGGAGAGAACCGACTCCATCTCCTCGGTCGCCTTTTTAATTCCCGCCTCCGCGACTTCGAGCGTGATCTCGCTGATCGAATGACTATAGGCGTAATTTTCAATATGCTGACGGGTCCCATCCCGCATGAAGCCGACCGGCACGCGTGCCAGCCGCTCCTGCGCCTCGGCCGTCCAGGTGAATTGAGGGGCTTTGGCCTCCGGCTTTTTCTCCTCGGCTTTCGGCGCATCCTGCGGTTTGAGCGCCCCCTGAGGCAGAACTGCCTCGGCGATCGCCTTCGCGCTCATCTCAATCGCCTGGTCCTCATCCTGATTCCCTTCGATCATCCGAACGGCAAATTCCTTTGTGATCGTCTGGAAGCCCATCTTTCGGGCCATCTTCTCCGCCTTCGCCTTGGCGCGGCGGCGCTCGAAACCGGCCGGAACCTTTCGGATGACGTTCTTGGCATCTTCGGTCCAGTTGAGCGGAACGCCGTCATAGCCGACCTCTTGAACCAATCCCCCCTCGGCTTTCGCCGCCGCTTCGAAGATCGATTTATCGAGGAATTGAAAGGCGCTCCCTTCGGCGCTGCAGATCGGGCAGCGGACCGGCTTCTCTCCCTTGGCGGTATAGCCGCAGCCGCCGCAGATGTGGAAGTCCATCTTCGCCTTCTCGTCGTAGCTCGCGGCGCGCTCGGCGTCGCGGTCGCCGACGATCTGGGTCATCATCCCGGCGAGACCGTTCCCTTCGAGGGTCTGGGAAACCCCTTCGGCGGCGGTCATCTTATTGCGATCGATCCCCTTCTCATCGAGCACCCGGCCCAGATTCTTCATCGCTTCGATCGCCGACTTCGGCAAGATATCCCCCATCGCCGCATCGACGACCGAGTTGCTGATGATCGTAAAGCCCTTCTCGATCGCATACCGGTAGACGGCGGTCTTAGCCACACCGCGCGCGAAGATGGGGACCTTCTCCATCCGCTTGGAAGCCTCTTCGGTCCAGGCGACGGTGTATTCGGCGATGGCATCAATCGGCGGAATATACTTCTGGTTCGAGACGAGGACGTTGCACGGGGCCATCCGGATCAGATTTTCCGAGTTGCTCCCGACGTCCATATCCTCATCGGAGTGAACGCCGATCCGGCCGACGACAAGAAGCCACGGCTTCTCTTTCTTTACGTATTGAAGAACCTTTTCAAACGGCTTGCCGTCGAGGAGAGAGGTTTTGATCGTCACCCCTTCCGCCTCGGCGATCTTAAGGCAAATTTCAAGGTGGGACTGATAAATCTTGGCAAGTCCGGAGTCGATCACCTCTTCGTGGAGCTTCTCCTGCTCCTTGAACCGGAAGACCTTCCCCGCCTCTTCGGAGAGAACCCCGGAGATCGAATTAAAGACGGCATAGTGATAATAAGGATCAAAGGCCGAGACGACGTCGATCTGAAGCTGATAGGCTTTGGCCAGATCGAGCGCCGTTTTGAAGCCGGCGAAGGAGAAGTGGCTTCCATCGACCGCCACGACGATCTTTCCCATTTTTCCCGGCTCGGGCGGCTTTGTCTCTTTGACGACGAAAACATCCGACTTGCGGACCCGGCGAATCGTCCGCTCGGTGACGCTTCCGATCATGCTCTCCCGGACGGCGCCGACGCCGAGGGCGCCGAGGATGACGAGATCGTAGCCGTTCTTGACGATGTCGTCGACGAGCACCTTGTAGTTCTTCCCCTCGAGCGAGACCCGCTCCATGGGGATGTTTCCCTCTTTGCATTTTTCGTCGACGATATCCAAGTAAGAGTCGGTGATAATTTCCAGTCCGCGGGTAATCAGGGAGTCATGGATTTTTCGTTGCCGCTCCAGTTCGTTCTCGTCATGATATTCTTCGGGAAGGCCCGCCTCCATCTGCTTGAATCGCTTATCGTGGAGCTTGGCGGCATAGGCGTGGCTCCCGATCACCTTCGCCCCGAATTGCTTCGCCAGCATCACCCCAATATCAATGGCGGTGTTGGAATAGTCCGAGTTATCGACAGGGATATAGATCGACCGATACATGAGAAGCCCCCCCTTAATGCAAGCCCCGATTATCTTGATGACAAAGAAAACAAATTACGCCGAAGGATCAGGCATCCTATCAAAAGTGGCTGCATTATAGCACCCTCTTTTTTTAAAAACAACTTTTTTTCTATTGACGGTAGATACGGAAGGCGCAACGTTCATCCTACTGACATCAGCGAAAAATCGGGGAAAATCGTCCGGGTGATCCGAAGATTCCTTATTCGGAAACGACCCCAACCCCGCCCCCCTCTTTATCGACGACCGGCATCGATTTGTTGCAGTGGGGGCATTTGACATAGACGAGATTATCGAAGAGGCCGATGCTGTAATGATTGACGAGGAGGTCGAATTCTTTTTTACAGGAGGGACAGGCGGCGAGGTAGCGTTTTAAAAAGAGCTTTACATCCGATTGGAGGGTTTGAAGTTGGTGCTGTAGCCGAAGAACTTCTGATTCCAGACGATCGATCCGTTTCTCTATTTCTTCCGCCATAGTGGTCGTATCATAGACAAAAACAACACGCGTGTCAATTCACAATCGCGGGGCCTTTCTTCCGACGAAACACCCCCGCGGGGACTTACGCCGATTCCATCTCGGCGACCGTCATCGTCTCCACCCGATTTCCGCCTGCGCGCTTTGCCCGATAGAGGGCAAAGTCGGCGGCCAAGATCGCTTGGCGCGCATCACGCAGTTCCGGATCGGGAAAACCGGCCACCCCGATGCTCACGGTCACTTGGTGTTTTTTCCCCAGGATCGGAAAATTCGCGGCGGCGACGCGCTCTAAGATCCGCTGCGCAACCTGAGCGGCGTCATCCCGGAGCGATTCCGGTAAAAGGACGGCGAGCTCATCTCCGCCGTACCGGGCCGCAAGATCGACTTTGCGAATCTGCAGCTGAATGATCTTCCCCAACTCTTCCAACACCCTGTCTCCCGCCTCATGACCGAACGTATCGTTGATCTTTTTAAATTGATCGACATCGATCATCAAGCAGGAGAAAGGGGTGCAGTATCGTTGCGCGCGGGAAAATTCTTGGCTCAATACCTCTTGAAAGTAGCGCCGATTGAAGAGGCCGGTGACCGGATCGGTGATCGCCAAGGTCTGCACCTGCTTGAGCAAAACCTGGTACTCTTGGTTCTTTCTGGCCAGCTCCTTGTTTTTCTCAATCAGCTCATCCTGAAGGCGCTTCATCCGAAGCACGGCGTCGACCCGGGCCCTCAGCTCCGACGGCTCGAACGGCTTCGTCACGTAATCGGTCGCCCCCTCTGCCAGCCCCAACACCTTGTCTTCCGTCTTCCCCTTCACCGTCACGATGATGATCGGAATTCCCCGGAGATCCTCCTGCCCCCGCAAGTGGCGGCACGTTTCGCGTCCGTTCATATCGGGGAGGACCATATCGAGGAGGATCAGGTCGGGAAGAACCTCCCGCGCCAGCTTCAGC
Organism: Candidatus Manganitrophaceae bacterium; assembly: GCA_004297235.1. Classification (GTDB taxonomy): domain Bacteria; phylum Nitrospirota; class Nitrospiria; order SBBL01; family Manganitrophaceae; genus Manganitrophus. The sequence continues at coordinate 12,817 of SCUR01000278.1, forward strand.
CCTTGAATCCCGGTATTGGCAACGACGAAATCGTAGCCGACCGCCTGCAAAGCGGCCCGGATCTGCTCGGTCTCAAAAGGGCTGTCCTCGATCACAAGAACGCGCGGTACCTTTTCTTCCATTTTGGCCTCCGTGCCTCAGATGAAGATAGCATAGAAAAAAAGGATGTCAATTCAATAAAAGAATATCCCAAAAGCGAAGGACTGGACCGATCCGATACGAGCGGTCGGCGATCTGCTTTTGGATGGTGAGTGAAGAGGCACGCATCGGTCCGATCTTTATCCCGCACGGAGATGGGGCCGGGGCCCGATCCCGCTTTCGAAAAGAAAACGCCGCGATTGAGCCTTTGCCCTCGCCGATTCCAAACTCCCGCAATTTTCTTGACCCGGAGAAAGGAACAGCGCTAAATTCAATTCGCTTGTCTTGAAAAAACATCGCACGTGGAGAGGAGTCTGTATGGAAAAATCAGCGTTTCGAATCGGGATGGTCGGCATCGGGCGCATGGGGGCGAACATGGCGCGCCGGTTGAAAGAGAAAGGATATGCGTTGGCGGCGGTATATGATATCGATCCGATTAAGGCCCGTTCCCTGGCGGCGGAGCTCGGCTGTTCGGCCGCCGAGACCCCGGCGGGGGCTGCAAAGGGATCCAACACCGTGATCACCGTCGTCACCGACGATGCCGCCATGCGGCATATTTTTTCGGAATCGGACCCCGAAAGCCTGCTTCAGTTCGGAGAAGGCCGGCTCTTTATCAATTGCGCGACCCTCTCCCCCTGGATTCATGTCGAAATCGAGGAGCGGGCCCGCAAGCGCGGCGGGCAGACGCTGGAAGCCTGCATGGCCAGCAGCATTCCCCAAGCCCGTGAGGGGACCCTCTATTTGATGTGCGGCGGAGCGCCGGAGGCCTTTGAACGCGCGAAGCCGTTGCTGGAATCGCTCGGCCGGTCGATCCGCTACATCGGAAAAGCGGGTGAAGCGGCCAAGGTCAAAGCGCTGGTCAATATGGTGATGAACATCAACACCGCCGCGTTGGCGGAAGGATTGGGTTTGGGCGCGGCGCTGGGACTCGATCTGACGCTGTTGCGGGAGGTCTTCTCTCAAACGGGCGCCGCCTCCCGGGTGCTTGAGACCGACGGCGCCGATATGCAAAAACGGGATCATGAATGTTATTTCTCGGCCGAGCATGCGGCGAAAGATTCGGGAATCGCCTTGAGGCTCGCGGAAGATCAAGGACTGCGCCTCCCCTTGGCGAAAGCAACCTTCGAACAGTATGGTCGCCTGGTGGAGATCGGAAAGGGGGCATTGGACAAATCCGCCGTGGCGGAGTTGACCTTTCCGGGACGGAGCTAATACGCTTGTCGACGATTTTGGAACCGGATACTCTTCTTTGAGTTATCTTAAACCGTTCCCGGTCACGACCTGCCAAACGGGAAAAGGTCCCTTCATTGATTCTCATCCTCAAGGTCGTCATGGTCCATTTTTTAAGGCAGAGAACATTCCGTTACTCCGTTTTTGAAGAGGCTTTCACTTTTGTGCAGCGATTTGCATCTTCTCCAAGCCCATTCATCCTAAATCCGATCAAATTCTCATCGACATACAACCCATTGGACTACTCCGAAACAATACAATCCCAAGAATAAGTGCGGAATAATGTTTGCAAGATGTTCGTTTCCGTCTACTCATTCCTCCCCCGCGCAGCGGAACCCTGCCATCCCAGCGCCTTTCTGGAATAAATAAGGATCTTAATATAAAGATCATATCAGAGGAGAATGGCCATGCTGAGTCTGATCGCGATGAACATCGAAAATTCTCGTATGAGCCAGCCGATTGAAGAAACCTCTCAGGTATTCCTCTTTTTCTTTCTTCTCCTCCTGGTGCGCCTCTATCTCTTTATTTCTCAACAGGCAACCTCTCCTACTTCCACCCCCTCTCTCTCTTCGTCGGGAGAGGTCCCTCCTCATCAAGCGATAAAGGAATTGGAAAGGCCGTTTTTGGAATCGGACCTCTCTCTGTCGCAGTCGTTCTCGTCCATCCAGAAATAAAGGAGCCGATTCGTCTTTGCAGAAGACCCCCCCTGTACGCCGATAGCGCAAATTGACCCGGCAGAGCTCTTTCAAATAGGATTTCTTTTTTAAGAATTTAGGGTTCCTTCCCTATACCGAATTAAAAAGAGTTTGCTAACGTTATTAACGGACGGCGGCATTCTTAAAGCGGACCGCTTGGAACTTTGGAGTCCCCGCCCGACCGAAGGTGGGAACGATGACGAAGTTCCGCCATCGTTCATTCAACGATGTTTTGAAAATGACTTATCCGTTGTAAGGAGAAATGAATGAGACGTGTCGAATATATGCTGGGTGGAGAGGATTTTAAAAAAATGACGGCGAGCCATTTTATGGAATCGGATGTCTATTATTACTCCGAGAATGCACTCGCGTCCGAATTAATCAACGCCATGACGCGGGGCGGATTCGGGAGTCTACCGATTGTATCGAAGGGAAAAGTGCTCGTCGGCCTCGTCAGCGAGTTTGATCTATTGAATGCAATCATGTCCGGCAGAGAAATCAAAATACTCACGGCCAAAGAAATCATGACGCAAGATCCGGTCACGGTGACCGAAGAAACGCCGGTGGAAGACATTATTGCCATCCTTCAATCGAATCACTTCATTCGCGTGCCTGTCGTCAATGAGGACGGGGTTTTGATCGGCGTCGTTGCTCGACGGGATATCCTTCTCGGCTTCAAAAAATCGACCGAAAAGGCGCCCGCAATGGCATTTAACCTTCTGTAAGAACCGACCGCATTTCAACTCCTCTGGAAGGCCCTGCTTTCTTTGAAGGCGGGGCCTTCTTTATCGGGGTGCCCTCCCTTACTCCTTTCATGTTAATTGACACCGATTCCAATAGAGTTCTACGATCTCAGTTAAGAAGACTCTTTCATTCCTGCACCCCTTCCACGCTCGCGCGGAGGTCCAAATGGACGACCATGCGTTTCAAACGGCGGGCCGGGCCGATACCGGGCGGGCCGTCGCATTCAGCGACGCGGTGTTCGCAATCATCATCACCCTGCTGGTGCTGGACCTTCGGCCGCCCGACGTTGAGCCCGGCCGTCTTCTCTCCGGGCTGCTGCAGCAATGGCCGACCTACCTGGCCTACGTGACATCGTATCTTTACGTCGGGGTCGTTTGGACCAACCACAAGGCAACGTTCAAGCGGATTCATTGGACCGATCGGGGCTTACACTGGGCCAACCTGGGGGTTCTCTTCACCACTGCGCTGTTGCCGTTTCCGACTGCCGTCATCTCCAAAACGATGTCGTACGGCAACCTGGCCGATGAGCGAACGGCCGTCGGGTTCTATGCACTGATCGGAGCTCTCCTTTGTCTGAGCTGGCTCGTCTTCTTCCACTATCTGACCCGACACAGAGAACTGGTCGAGAAAAATGTCTCGGAGAGGTTCTTCCATGACGAGCGCAAACGGGCCTTCACGGGGGTCGCCCTCTACTCACTCGCCGGCGTGCTCGGATCCGTCACCACTCCGGCGGTAGCGCTGGCGATCTTCCTTCTATTACCGGTCTTCTACGGTCTTACCAGCGAAGGACTTTATGAGCTTCCCATCTTGTCCCACCGGCTTAGATCGCAATAGATGGTCCACGCTCCACAAAAGGGGAGTGCGCTTATTCCCTTGGAAACCAATCGGGTAAAAGGGTTTCTATATCAAAATAGGGACGATTTTAAGGCTAATTTTTTTCTCTTGAGGTCGATTTTCGGATATGGTATATTCGGTTCCGCTCGGCAAGCTGACCGCTGAGCACCGCGATGATGTTCAGCGCGAGTACGGTGGGCCTCCAAGCGGCGCCATCGGATGGTCAGACCACCGGTCATTCGGAAATATAGGGAGAAAGAAAATGGCTTCAGAGACAAGATCTAAAACTGTGGTCGCCCCAGGATTTGATATCCTGTTTGAGTTTTTGAGCAATTATGGTCTGCCTCTGCTAATTGTGGGCGTCCTGTCGTTACTGGGCTTTTTCTTGTGGAACGTCACCACATTCATCCCAGGCGCTGTGTGGAGCATTCCCAAGTAACGAGGGGTTGATCGCAATCATCACGCCGGCACTGCTTGCTTGAACGCCCCACTTTTATTCAGAGGGGTGGAAAGGGGTTTTTGTCTCCTTTCCACCCCTCGCGTTTTCTACGCTCCAGATCTTAAAATCCTTTTAAATTCCGCTTATTAAAATACCCTACTCAGGGAACGATTCCGGCCGCCGGATTTGCTGCCACCCCTCGCCGTTCAAAGTCTCAAGGAAGGCGACCAAGTCTTGCTTTTCCTGTCCGTTCAGGTTCAGCGGGGCGATGGCCGGATCGAGAAAGGGATTTTTCACTCCCCCCTTGTTATAATAATCGACCACCTCTTCAAGAGTGGCTAAGCGCCCGTCGTGCATGTAGGGGGCGGTGTTGGCAATCTCCCGGAGCGTGGGGGTTTTAAAAGCGCCGATATCTTTCGTATTGTTCGTTATCGCGTATCGGCCGACGTCGACGGTGGCGCCATCCCAGCCGACCCCGAGATTATGGAAGCTCTCGTCGGTGAAATTGAACCCGGAGTGGCAGATCGCGCAGCGGGCCTTTCCGCGAAAGAGAGCCAGCCCCCGTTTGGCCGGTTCCGAGATGGCCTTCTCATCCTTTCCGACTTCAAATCGATCGAACGGGCTGTTCCCGGAAACGATCGTCCGCTGAAAAGAAGCGATCGCCTTTCCAACCCCTTCCAGGGTGATCTCCGTCCCGAACACCTTCTTGAATTCCGTTTTGTAGCCTTCGATCTTGTTCATCTTGGCCAGCATTTCCGAATAGTCGACAAAACCATGTTCGACCGGACTGGCGAAAGGTCCCACCGATTGCGCTTCCAGGGTCGCGGCGCGCCCATCCCAGAACTGCACCTTGCTGAAGGCGCGGTTGATCGCCGTCGGGGCGCTTCGTCCCCCTTGCAGCCGGCGGATTCCGGTCGAGACCGGCTGGCCATCGGTGAACCCCAACGAGGGGATGTGGCAGGTGGAGCAGGAGATGGTGTTGTCTTTAGAGAGACGTTTGTCGAAGAAGAGAACCCGCCCGAGTTCGATTTTCTCTTGAGTCATTGGATTGTCGGGTGGAACATAAAAGGCCTTTTCGTTGAGCCCGAACGGAAGAGCAAGATGGAAGGTCGGCTCTCCGGCGCCGAGGGTGTTTTGAACAATGAAAAAGACCGAAACCGACAGAAGGACCACTCCAAGCAACCCCCCTTTCTTACTCATCTTCTCTTCTCCTTTGTGTCTCATGTTCATTTAAAGAATCTATAAACAGGGCGATTTTAAGAGAGCGTCGCCTTCCCCCTCTCCCAATTGCAGGGAGTCATCGCCTCGCTCTGCAACGCATCGAGGGTGCGGAGCACCTCTTTGGTATTCCGTCCCACACTCAGGTCGTAGACGCTGACCCATCGGATCACGCCGTCGGGGTCGACAATATAGGTGGCGCGATACGGAACCTTCTCTTCCGGGTGAAGAATTCCGAGCTGATCGCTGAGCGTTTTCTTGTAATCGGCCAACATCGGGAAGCCGAGCTCTTTCAAATCCGGATGGCTCAACCGCCAGGCCAGATGCACATAGTGGCTGTCGGTGCTGATGCCGTAAACCCCCGTCTTCCTCTCTCGAAACTGGTTCAGCTCCCGATTGAACTCCGCGATCTCTGTCGGACAGACAAAAGTAAAATCAAACGGCCAGAAGAAAAACACCGACCATTTTCCCAAGACCGCCGTGGAGTCCAAGACGCCAAACTCTTTTCCTCTTTCAATAGAAACCACAGACGGAAGCGAGAATTCCGGAAATCTTTCTCCAAGACCCAACAAGCGACTCATTCGTACCTCCTTTTAATATTTATTCTAGAATTAGATATAATCTAACAAAAAAGCAAAAAACTTATTTCTTGGTGCCCCGCAATAGAATCTGGATCCCTTTAACCTTGAATCCTTCCTTCAATTTAACCGACAGGTCGACCGATTCCGGTTGGACGTCGTGCAACTCCCCGGTTTTTTCATCCAGAAAATGATAATGGATGTCGGTGTTGCTGTCATAAACCGCCGCATCGGAGTGAGGGAATTTAAACTCCTGCAAAATTCCCGCATCGACCAGCGTCTTGACGGTATTGTAAACCGTCGCCCTGCTCATCTTAGGGAAATGGCGATCGGCCCATTTTTTAATCTCTTCCGCGGTGGGATGATCGGCCTCGCCCAGAATATACCCGCAAATCGCGATCCGTTGCGCCGTCGGCTGGACGCCGGCATCGACAAGCCGTTTTTCTACGTCCGGATGACTGAGTGGCTTCTTTTTTCGATTCATATGATTAGAATAACTCTAAATTTAAACTATGTCAATACAATTCTTACAATCACTTTGAGAAGCAGCTCTCAAACCGTCCTGAGCTTCCCCGGCGAAAGAGAAATCCCGCCGTCATCGCCAGGGTGGAATAGGCGGCGGGGATGGCGATGCCACCCCGGAGGCCATCCCCGCGTTACGGACAAACAGGTAGGCCACCGGAATTTTAAACAGCCAAAACAAAGGAAGTTAAGCAGCATCGGCGTCGTTGTATCTCCCGCGCCGTTGAACGCCTGAGCCATCACAACTCTACCCATAAAGAGAAATCCGAGCGCCACGATGCGTAGGCAGTCGACCCCGAAGGCGACGACGCTCGGATCAGTGCTGAAGAAGCGGACGGTCGGCCCCGGGAGAGCCACGAAGGCGCCCCCCCACCGACCCGAGGAAGACGAACATTTAAAAAGCGGCGGTCCAGCCCTCCCCTCTCCGGCATCGGCCCCAGCCCGAAGATGAAGAACGGACCGCGGAGAATGTTGGGCTCATTGGCGATCCGCTGCGAACGCATTGCGATCCCGGCGTCGCCGCCCCCTCCGGATTCTTCTCCCCGGCGCGGCGCGCCACCAGGGCGGTGGCTCCGGCCGACAAGCCCATACTCCGCGTAAACCACGGAGAGCATCGACTCGGCCAAGCCGACGGTGGCGACCGCGTCGGGGCCGAGCTTCGAGAGAGTTGAGTCGCTTTTCCCGATACCGTCTATCGGTGAATCGTTCATTATACACCGGATTTCGAAGAGCCTCGTTTGCCCTCTCCGGAGGGACTTTGTATTCTTTCGACGAAGTCGTTGGCGCAGGACCGGCATCGGAGCGAGGATGTTTCTCAGGAGAGGAAGGATTAGACTTTCTTGCTTAAAATCATCTCTTTCAACAAGTGGCGATGGCAATGTTCTTCTTCCTCGGCGCAATGACACAGCAGGGTGATCGGCTCGGTTTGCGCCAATTTCTTGATCAGCCTCAGTGTGAATTTCTGTCCGTGGTTTCGGATCACCTTGTTGTACTGATCGGCCCCGCCGCTTTGAAACATCTCCGCTTTATACCGTCGCGCATAAGCGCCCCAATCGATTGTCCCGCTCAAAAAATCTCTCAAGAGCGGCTCGCTCGGTCCCAAGTTCGCCATCCAGACATCATAACGATCCTTTTTAATGCCCCGGCCCCGGAAGCGGGCGACCAAAATGCGCAAGCCGTCTTTTTTGGAATCGATGGGGGAATGAATTGATTTCGTTCTCAGCATTTAAGCACCTCGTTGGGGAGGTCTCTGACCCATCCTTGTTTATTCGTTACTCCGTTTGAATAAGGCAAGACCCCTCGTTTCGTCTAATTGACTCCCTCCTCGAAACATTCCTACGATAGAAGTTGAAAATCATTTCTTCTTCGGTGAAAAGAGGATCTTGCAGATCGGCCGACGAGGCAGTGAAAAGGCGCTCTGCGAGGGCCGGCGGAGTGGAACGCTCCGGCCTTCAAACGCCGACCGATGAAACTATTATGACTCAGTCGTGCACTCTTAAGAATGGGAGTCTTCTATGAAAAAGTACGCTGCAACCATCGGGTTTTTGCTTCTACCTCAGCTCGCTTTTGCGCAAGCAGTGGCCGTGACCCCGGGAGGGGCGGTTCTCTTCTCGGGCCCCCACTTCTTCGCCGCGCTTCTGGCGGGGTTTGCGCTCGCCGTCGCGTTTCAGTTGGCGCTCACCCACCTTTCGGTGGCGGCCGGCATCAGCGCCATCGGACCGGTCGACACGAGGAGTAAAACCGGCGCTTCCGCGAGAAAGGAGGCGAAGGAGGACGACGGGGCCATGGCCACAGCGCGTAAAATCACGACCGGCTATGGTATCTGGACGTTGGTCACGGCGAGCATCGCCCTCTTCTTTGCCAGCTGGCTGGCGGCGGAGCTCAGCTTGAGCGGCAGCGCCCGGATCGGCGCGATCGTCGGGCTGACCATCTGGGCGCTTTTCTACCTGGCGATGACCACCCTACAGGTGGGGGCCGTGACCTCCCTGGTCGGGTCGCTGATCAACACCGCCACCTCGGGGCTCCGCTCCATGCGGCAGGTGGCCGCCTCCCTCTTCGCAAGCTCCCCCGAGGAAAAAGCAGCCGACACCGCCGCACAGGTGGCGGCCTCGGTTCGGGATGAAATCTTCGGGGAGATGGACCCGAAGGATGTGCGAAATCAGATGCAAAACTTCATCCGAGAACTCAAGCCCAAGCCGATCGATCCGAGAGAAATCCGCGAGGAGTTGGAGAAGCTCTTCAGTGAAACGGAGATCCGGGCGATGACCACACACGACGACCGTTTGGACCGGGATAAGCTGATCGCTTCCTTCGAGACGAAGTATCGCTCCCCCGAGCGGAGACGGGAGACGTTGGACCGGGCCAAAGGGGCCGTTGCAACGGTGCAAGAGGAGGCGAAGTCGGAAAAACCGATCGCCGAGAAGGTCGTCGATGCCGGCCTCCGCCTGGCCGCCGGCTACTCCAAAGAAGAAGCCGAGCGGACCCGCCGGGAGTGGGAAAACTATTTGCGCAGCACCGGCAAAGCGGAGCTCAACCCCGACAACATCAAACGCGAAATCGAAATCCTGGTTCACGATCCGAAGAAAGGGACGGCGCTCCTTCAGAGCCGCGTCAACGAAGCGTTCAACAAATCAACGGTCGTCTCGCTGTTGGAACAACGAGAAGATATGTCCCATGAGGAGGCGGAGCGCGCCGCCGATCGGGCGGAGCAGATCATTCGGGAGTTCCGGCAAAGGGGCGGAGCGGTCCAGGAGCGTCTCAGCCGGGCGCAGGAGAGCGCGGCGGCACGGGTGCGGGAGTATCTCGATTCGCTGGATCAGCCGGAGCTCAGGTATGAAGGCCTCCGCGACGATCTTTTGCGTCTCTTCCACGATCCCAAAGCGGGGGCCGACGCATTGATCCGGCGCTTCAAGTCGATGGACCGGGAGACCCTCAAGGCGATTCTCGCCTCCCGAAGAGGCACCTCTCGGGAGGACGCCGAACACATTCTCAACCAAATTGAATCGACGCGCGACCACGTGATCGGCAAAGCGGAGCAGATGGAGGCCGAGGTCGAGCGTCGGACAAACCAGCTGAAAGAAGAGGCGTTGAAGCAGGCGGAAGAGACGCGGAAGGTCGTCGCGGCCGCGGCCTGGTGGACCTTCCTCACCGCCGTGGTCTCCGGCGCGGCGGCAGTGGCGGGCGGTCTCATCGGAGTTGCATAGGAGCCGGCGCAGCACGGGAGAAGACCCGCACCGATTTAGGAGGGGCGGACGGTCATAAAGAACGTCCGCCCTCCCCGGTCGACCAGCAGGAGCACCGTTTGATCCCGTTTTAACTTCAAGATCGCCTCTTCATATTCTTTCACATTCCCCAGCGGTTTTCGATTGACCTCCACGAGGATGTCTCCCTGTTGGAGCCCCGCCTCCTCCGCGCTGCTGCCCGGCGCCACCGCATCAACCACCACCCCCGGCTGCCCCCGATGCAGACGGCATTCTTCCGCCCCTTCCGGGGTCATCTCCCGGACCCGAATTCCGCTCGCCGGCGGGCGGGAAGTCTTCTGCTCCGGCGGCTTCTCTTCCCGAACGGCGTCCCTCGGTTGCTCCTCGACAATGGCGACGATCTCTTTCGACCGCCCTCCTCGATAGACCTTCATCTTGAGCGGACTCCCGACCGGCGCGGAAGCAATCAGATTCCGGAACTGTCCCGTGCTGTCGACCGATTTTCCATTCGCCTCCCAGATAATATCTCCCCGCTGCACCCCTGCTTTGTCGGCGGGACTGTCGACGAGAAAATCTCCGACGAGCACCCCCTGGGGCTTGGAAAGACCGAACTCGACGGAAAGCGCCGGCGTCACCTCCTGGATCGAGAGTCCCAGCCAGCCCCGAACGACCCTTCCCGTTTTGATTAAACTCTCCATCACCGGCTTCGCCATGTTGCTGGGGATGGCGAATCCGATCCCCAGCGATCCTCCCCCCTCGCTGAAAATGGCCGTATTCACGCCGATGAGCTCCCCTCGAATATTCACCAACGCCCCTCCGGAATTTCCGGGGTTGATCGGCGCATCGGTCTGGATAAAATCTTCATAGTCCGCGATGCCGACGTTCGCACGCCCGACGGCCGAGATAATGCCGAGGGTGACCGTTTCCGTCAATCCGAACGCATTGCCGATGGCCAACGCATATTCTCCGACTTGCAAGAAGGAGGAGTCTCCCCAGGGGGCGGCCGGAAGATCCTGGGCGTCTATTTTGACGACGGCGAGATCGCTCTTGGCATCGCTTCCGATGATCTTTCCCGGAAATTCTCTTCGATCATTCAGGATCACCCGAATCTCCTTGGCCTCCTCGACCACATGCTGATTGGTGATGATGTAGCCGTCGGGATCGATAATGACCCCGGACCCCTGGACCGGTCCCTCCATTTTGCGGCGTTGGGGAGGCTCCTCCCCGAAGAACTTCCTGAAGAAAGAGTCTTCGGGAAAAGAGTCCGAGGAGGCGTGATCTCGCTCTCTGTTTCCAATAGTGGAAATGTTCACCACCGCCGGGGTCATTTTTTGGCAATCTCGACAAAAACCGATTCCGAACGGGGGCGCTCCTCCGAAGGTCGCTCCTGCGGGGGAGCGGCCGCATAGGCGATGGAGTGCGGATGAAAGCCTTCTGCAAGCAAAAGAACCACGATCGCGAGCAACCGTCCTGTATTTGATCGAGTCATAAAAATCCTCACCTGTGAGATAAATTCGAAGGGACGCCGGCGCCACCGTTGTTTTCCGTTTCGGGTCGGCAAGATGAAATTAGATTAACATCTGCCGGCGCTCCGTTCCGTGAAAGCGCTTACAGGTGAAGCCGCGGCTCGCTTGATGAGCCTCAGCTCGCGGGGTCTCGAATTAAAAAAGGATGCGGCTTGTTCCTCCAATGGAATCCGGACAAGCTTTTCCTTCTTTTCAATATCTTCATTTCTGAGATTGAGCTGCAAGGCATTGTCTTCTAATTAAATCGCCTGAGTATTTATTACCCAGCCGCGACATCTTCGATTGAGATATCCCGAATAAACGCGGGCGATCGACTTACCAAGAACGGACCGCCGCGGCAAGCTACCCGGTCGAACTATAACCCTGAGGTTGGATAGACTCGCCGGGAGTAAAACCGTTAATCTCATACCAGATAAGGAAAGACTGCATGGAGATGAATCTTCAAAAGACTTACACAGAATCATAAGACGTTACGGATGGGATGGAAATAGACCGGAGGCAGTGCAGGGATCCACGGGATCGGCGACGCGTTGTCAGTCGATTCAATGGCAACCGATTCGCAACAGGACCTCCGTTCGGCGCACCGCTCCATCATCATCATTCATATCCTTTGCTCAGAGCAAACCCCATCGAAAGAGAGGGACGCAGAGCGACGGGGCTAAGGCCGAAAGGCGATGCCCGCCGAGCCGCCAAAGGTATTCTTGGCGGCTTTTTTATTTGGAGGCGTTTCAGCATGAGGTTTGGAATCCGAAAAACAATTCTTCTCTTGGCGATTTTTATTTCGATGAATCATCAGATTGTTTCTGCCGCCGATGCGGTTCTCACCTGGAATCCGAATTCCGAAAACGATCTCGCCGGCTATAAAGTGTATGTCGGAACGGACTCACGCATCTACAGCGCCCCAATCGATGTCGGCCGGGTGACCACCTGGACGGCGACCGGCCTCTCCGCCGGGGCCACCTACTATTTCGCCGTGACCGCATACAATACCGCCGGCGCGGAGAGCGGCTTTTCGAATGAAGTGAGCAAAACCTTGTCCAGCCCTCCCGATACCACCCCGCCCGCCCTCTCCAGCGTGAACGCCGCCGGGATCACCCCCGACGGCGCGACAATCACCTGGGGAACCGACGAGCCGGCCGACAGTCGGGTCGAGTATGGGACCGCCCCCGCTTACGGCGGATCGACCGGTTTGAACACCGCGATGGTCACAGCCCACTCCCAGAGTCTGACCGGCCTCCTGCCCGGAACGTCGTACCATTACCGGGTTCTCAGCCGGGATGCTGCGGGAAATCTGGCGACCTCGGCCGACCATACCTTCACCACCGCCTCCGGCGCCGACAACACCCCCCCTTCTGTTCCGACGGCGCTGACAGCCACCCCCCTGTCGGACTCGCAAATCGATCTCACCTGGAGCGCCTCGACCGA
>SCUR01000279.1 GCA_004297235.1 Candidatus Manganitrophaceae bacterium
CACGAAGAACCGGGCAAAGTAATAAGCGAGCCGGAAAAGAATCTTCTCGAAAAATGTTTTCGCCACCCAGACTCCAATCTTGATCGATTCGTCGCGTCATTCTACAAGATCGAAGAAAAGAACTCAAACGACATCGCTTTTTTCTCCTCACTCCCGACTCCTGACTTCACTGAAGGTCCTCAATCGCAGGCTGTTCCAAATCACCAGAAGGCTGCTGACGATCATCGCCAAGGCGGCGAAAATCGGCTGGAGCATTCCGGCCATGGCGAGGCCGACCCCGATGACGTTGTAGAAAAAAGCCCAGAAAAGATTTTGCTTCATCGTTCGGAAAGCGCGTTTCGAAAACCGGATCAGCCAGGCGATTTTTCGAAGATCGGTTTGGACCAGGCTGACGTCGGCGGTCTCCTTCGCAATATCGCTCCCGGTCCCGACCGCGATGCCGATATCGGCCTCGGCCAGCGCCGCGGCGTCGTTGATCCCGTCGCCGACCATCGCCACGGTGGCTCCTCCTTTTTGGGTTCGGCGGATCTCTTCGACCTTTTCGTGCGGAAGCCGCTCGGCATGGAGGGCGCATCCCGGCAGCTGTTTTCCGATCTCTTCGGCCGCCCCCTTCCGGTCGCCGCTTAACAGATGAAGGGAAAGCCCCTCTCGTCGAAGAAGGACGACCGCCTCCGCCGCTTCGGCCCGAAGACGATCGGTAAAAATGAAGCCCCCCTGAACGCCCCCCTCCCATCCGCAAAAGAGGAGGCTCTTCCCCTCCGATTCGGCGAGCCGGCTCTGCGCCTCCAGCCGCGGATCGAAGATCAGATCATTCTCTTTCATCCATCGCCGACTCCCAATCCAAACCCATTTCCCCTCCCCCTTTATCTGCACCCGGCCGGCGAGGCCGAAGCCGGGATGGTTTTTGAATTCGGCAATCGGGTAGAGGGAACCTCCTTGCCGGAGGCCTGCCAGGGCCAGGGCTCTGGCCAAAACATGCTCCGAGGGCTGCGCCAGGGAGGCGCCGACAGTCAAAAGATGCGTTGCGCTTACCTTTTCGCTCCAAGCGAGAAGGATCGAGAGAAGAACCGGCTTTCCCTCGGTCATCGTTCCGGTTTTGTCGAAGAAAATCGCCGTGACATTCGGAAGCGCCTCAAACACCCGGCTGGATCGGATCAGAATTCCCTCCCGCGCCGACCGGCCGATCCCGACCGAAATCACCATCGGCGTTGCGAGTCCCAGCGCACAGGGACAGGCCACCAGAAGGACGGCGAGCGCGTTGAAGAGGGCCGCCGGTCCTCCCGCCCGTCGCCACCAGAAGAGGGCGGTCGCCGCCGCGCAGAAGAGGACGATCGGGACGAAGCGGGCGGAGATTCGATCGGCCAGCCGCGCCATCTCTCCCCGCGCTTGCTGCGCCTTTTCCATCAAGGAGATCATCCGGCGGAAGAGCGAGTCGGCCAGCGGCGCGATTGCGCGGGCCTTGAACGGGACCTCTCCATTCAACGCAACGGCATAGATCCGGTCGCCCGTCCGCTTCTCGGCCGGGCGCGCCTCGCCGGTCAACATCGATTCATCGACGGCGATCGTTCCCGACGATTCTCCTTCGATCACCTCCCCGTCGACCGGGATCTGCTCCCCGGGACGGACCAGAAAGATCTCTCCCCTCTGGACCGCTTCCGCCGGTTTCCGGACCGCCGTCTCTCCCGCCAGCACCGTCGCCGTCAACGGAGCCATCGAAAGAAGATGCCGGATGCCGTCGGCCGCCCGGGCGCGGGCGGTCGCTTCGAGGAACCGGCCGAGGGTCACCAGGACCAAAATCATCGTTCCGGTATCAAAATAAACCCCCTCCCCTCCGGCCAGCCAAGCGATTGTCGAGTAGAGATAGGCCGCACCGGCCCCCAGGGCGATCAGACTGTCCATGCCGAAAGAGAAGGTTTTAATTTCTTGATAGAATCCCCGGAAAAAAGGGGCTCCCAGAAGAAGCATCAACGGGGTGGAGAGGAGAAAGAGAAGAAGATGGAATGAGGGAATCACTTCCGGAGGGATCGCCTTCGTATAGAGAAGAAGGCTGAAGGTCATGATGTTCATCGAGAGGAGCGCACCGATCGCCAGCCGGGCGAGCAGAAACGCCGCTTCCCCCCCCTCGCCCTGCTCGCCGACGATCCGGAAGGCGAGCCGGCAGCCGTAACAACAGAAGCGGTCCGAGAAGCCGGAACGGATCGGCAGCCGGCAATGTTGGCAGTAGGGCTGTCTCTTCATCGAAAGATCAGATCATGTCCCCCATGCACCGGGGTGAATCCACGCAACAGCGTGATCACTCCCAGGATCAAAAGAAAAACGGTTCCCGCCGAAATGAATCGAGCGCGAACGGCGGGAGAGAAAAGGTCGAGCAGTTTGGCCGAAAAGAGAAGCGCGGGGACGGTTCCCAATCCAAAACTGATCATCGTGAAAACCCCGGCTGAAACCGATCCGGTGCTCGCCGCCTTGGCGGCAAAAGCGTAGACAAGGGAGCATGGGAGAAGACCATGAAAGATCCCGAAGCAGAGGGAAGCGCTCCATCCCTTTCTCTCCTTGAGCCATCCGAAGAGGGAAACGAAGAGCGCTTCCAGAAACGGAAGGGCCCGGGACGGGGGAAAGGAAAATGCCGCCATGGCAATCCAGATCATGAAGATCCCGGTGAGGAGCGATAACAGCCGCTGCGCCCCGAGCAGCAGGGTCCCGAACGAGCCGAACAGAGCGCCGATGGAGAGATAGGTCCCGATCCGCCCGCCATGGTAGAGGAAGAGGTGAACCCTTCGGCCGCGGGCGGAGCCGATCGAAGCGCCATGCATCCCCGCAATGCCGCCGCACATCCCGACGCAATGGAACGAGGCGGCCATGCTGATCAGAAATAAGACCAGATATTCGACCATGTTTTCTCTCTTGCTTTCCAGGAGGACGGCCTGCACCGCCGCAATTTTTTGCAAAAAGGATGAAGAAGGCTTTCCGTTCGGTCTGCGCGATCCGGGGAGGCAGGCCGCTAAATAGCGGGGAATTCGATCCGTTGAAGCTCCTTCATCGGCGCCGGCGGATTCAGGGATATTGAAACGCAACTTTTATACCGCTTTCCTTTGCAGGAGACGCGCGGGGCGGGGATTGAATTAAAAAAAAGCGTATGCTACGATCTGGGCTGGATGTTTAAGAAAGTGGGTTTGACTGTTCTGCTCGGTTCTCTTCGCCTTACCTCTCTGCTTTTTTCGTCCTTCGCCTCATCCGCACTTCAGCTTGAAGCGCTATTCCCAGGATTGGCCTGATGCAATTCGACAGATCGGAAACAACCTATCCGGAGGTTTTTTTTGCCATTATCAGCCTCTTCCTCATTCTCCTGATCGCCGTCACCCCCTGGTGGGTCGATTTCTATGAAACCGGCGCTTTCTTCAACACAAGACGGGAGCTCCTCGCCAACATCGTCAGCAGCTCGCTGAATCTGGTGACGGTCCTCCTTTTGATTTATTTCTTTACGCAGCGCGCCAAGTGGCAGCACTCTCGAACGTTGGAGCTGCAACGTCTTTCGATGACCGACCATCTGACCGAAATCTACAACTCCCGCTTCTTTCACCACCGGCTTGCAAAAGAGATCGAGCGGGCCAACCGCCAAAAAGAGGTCTTCTCGCTTCTCTTTCTCGACATCGACGGATTCAAGCGATACAACGATTCATACGGCCACGCGGCCGGCGACTCCATCCTCAAAGAGGTCGGCCAGATTATTTTACGGATGATCCGCGAGGGGGTCGATTGCGGGGCGCGTTACGGCGGAGATGAATTCTCCGTTATTTTGATCGACACCGATATGGAGGCGGCGATGGAGATCGGCGAGCGGATCCGGTTCGCCTTCCATCAGCATCGAAACGGGGCAATCTCGTTGAGCATGGGGGTGGCGGTCTTCAAACGGGGGGATACCTCCGAGCGGCTCCTGAAGCGGGCGGACGATGCGATGTACCGGGCCAAACGGAAGGGGGGAAACCGGATCGAATCCGAATCGGGCCGGACCCGCTACCATAAAACCGCCTGAAGAAAAGCGCTCCCGCGACGATCGGACCGATCGTTATCTTTTCCCCCCCTCTTCTCAACCCCTCGCCGCTTTCCTCTCGCGCGATTGCTTAGTAAAACGCTGGAACTCCTTCCGGAACGCTTCGATCTCCTCATCGGACAAATCTTCCAGATCGATCATCCAGTTTCGCGCCCCTTGCACACTTCGGATCAGCTCGTCCAATTTCAGATGAACCGCTCTGGAGTCACGGTTCTGCGTGTTCTGGATTAAAAACACCATGAGAAAGGTGATGATGGTCGTCCCGGTGTTGATGATCAGCTGCCAGGTATCCGAAAAATGAAAAACCGGCCCCGAGAAAGCCCATACAATAATGATTGCAACCGCCGAGAGGAAGGCGCCCGGAGATCCGACCGCTTCCGCGATCTGGTGGGCGAATTTTCGAAAGAACTCTCGGAGGGTGAGCCTCTGTTGCCCTTCCCCCGACGAGCCATGGCGTTGGTGATTTCTTTGTTTCATGGGGAACCCTCCCGAAAATCTGATCGATCCCCCTCCCCCGGATGTCTCAGCGTTCGTATCAGGCCGCTTCCGATATCTCCCCCGTCACGATGAGCCGTTTGAATTGATCGAGGCTTCTCTCCAGCGCCTGCTCCGGCGTCCGGCCGAAGAGCCGGGCAAACGCCGCTCCCAAGAGGCTGTGGGCCGGATCATATTTGAGGAAAAGGCGCACCCGCGTTCCAATTCCGTTCGGTTCGGGCTCAAAACGGACCGAGATGATTTCCGCCTCTCCCCCTTCGCCCGCTCCCCAGCTCAGCGCTTGATTCGGATGATCTTCGATCAGGTGCGCTTCCCACTCCAAATGAGGGCCCGTATCGTTGGCGGCCATCCAGTAAGAGCGCCCCTCGCTCTCCTCCCGAACCGATTCGAGGGTGTCGAAAAAGCGGGGAAGATTTTTCAGGTTCTTCCAAAGAGGATAGAGCGCTTCCGGCGGCTGCTCGATCGTGATGCTCTTTTCCAGCTCAATCGCTTCCCCCGGTGATCCTCCATTCTGCAACGCCTCCTCGCGGCCTGTCTTTCCTCCTTTTTTTTGCGCGGTGCTCGTTCCAATCGCCTGATAAACATAACAGCGGCCTGTGATCCCACGATGCAGCAGAACACCGCCCAGAAGGGCCAGGGCCAGGCCGGGCCACGAGCGGCGTTTCAGGCCGTAGGCGACGAGGCCCCCGCCGCCGAGGGTCGAGAGCCATCGTTCCACTTTCCCGACGTTGATATTGTCATTGCTCTGTTCCTCCGGGCGTTCCGAGATCATGCGACTTCCTCCTCTCAACAAGATGATTTCTGTGTCTGAAAACCGTTCCGATATGAGATCGAATCCTAACCGTTGACCACCACCCCGCCGTTGGGATGCAGCACCTGCCCGGCATAATACGAAGCATCCTCCGAGGCAAGAAAGACATAACTCGGCGCCACCTCGTCCGGCTCGCCGGCCCGCTCCATCGGAACGTTGCTTCCGAATTCGGCGACCTGCTGCGGCGATTTCGCCTCGGCCGGAATGAGCGGCGTCCAGATCGGACCGGGGGCCACCCCGTTGACCCGAATCCCCCGCTCGATCAGCGACTGAGAGAGCGAGCGGGTGAAAGCAATGATCGCCCCTTTGGTCGCCGAGTAGTCGAGAAGATGAGGACTCCCTTTATAAGCGGTCACGGAGGCGGTGTTGATAATGACACTCCCCTCTCTTAAGTGCGGCAGGGCCGCCTTCGTGACAAAAAAGTAGGAGAAGATATTCGTCCGAAAGGTCCGCTCCAGCTGCTCGGCGCTGATCTTCTCCAGGCTCTCTTGGGGATGCTGCTCGGCGGCATTGTTGACAAGAATATCGAGATGGCCGAAGGCCTTCACCGTTTCATCCACGATCCGCCGACAAAAGACCTCATCGCCGATATCCCCTGCGATCGTGATGCAGCGGCGCCCCTCTTTCTCGATATAACGCCGCGTCTCCTCCGCGTCTTGATGCTCGCTGAGGTAGCTGATGGCGACGTCGGCCCCTTCCTTCGCAAAAGCAATCGCCACCGCGCGGCCGATTCCGCTGTCGCCGCCGGTGATCAGCGCCGCCTTCCCCAACAATTTGCCGCATCCCTTATAATGACGCTCCTTCGATTGGGGCGGCGGCGTCATCTCCGCTTCAATCCCCGGCTGGCGCTCTTGCCGCTGCGGGGGCCGCTGTTTCTTTTTTTCTTCCTCTGCCATGATGATGACTCCTTCAAAAAATCAGATCAATGCCCATCCGGCGGCGCGACCGTGACGACGGCGACCGAACCTACGCCGCCGACCGCCGCTCCTTCCGACCGCGCCATGGAAGCCGCTGCCGACGATCGAAGAACGTGTCCCATCCCTTTGCGCTTCTCTTGACCTTCCCCGGCACGTTTCGAAGGGTAAAGTCGGAAATTTCCACGCCCCGGTCGATCTCCTTCCAGGCCAGCGGCATCGAGACGGTCGCGCCCGGCTTCGCCCGGACGCTGTAGGGGGCGACCATCGACTTCCCGCGCGCATTCTGAAGCCAGTCGATGTAGACCTCCCCCGCTTTGCGCTTCAAGGGATTCCGTTCGACCGTTGCGATCTTCGGCGCGCAGGAGACGACCTCGTTCGCGATCTTCTCCGCAAAAGCGGCCACCGCTTCGTAGTCGTGAACCGGTTCCAAGGGGAGATAAAGATGGATTCCGGCCGAGCCGGAGGTTTTCGGATAGACGGTCAGCCCCCGCGCCGCAAAGACCTCCCGCGTGATCCGCGCGGTTCTCAAAACATGCTCCCACGGGGCGCCGCGCGGATCGAGATCGATGACGAGCCAGTCGGGCCGGTCGACCCGATCGATCGTCGAGTGCCAGGGATGTTGCTCGATCGTCCCCAGATTCACGAGATGCAGCAACGAAGGAAGTCCGGTATAAACGGCGTAGTCGATCTCCCGCCCCTCTTCATTTCTCATCCGGGCGGTCTTCAGAGAGTCGGGAGCGGTTTGAAGATGATGTTGGAAAAAACTCGGCGCTGCGATGCCGCGGGGATACCGCTTCAAAATGGCCGGCCGGTTTCTCAGAAAAGGGTCGATAAAGGGGAAAAGACGAGCATAGTAACAGAGGAGATCGAATTTGGTGATCCGCTCCGCCGGCCAGTAGATCCGATCGAGATGGGTCAGGGAGACGCGCACGCCGTCGACCTCGACGACGACATCGCCGATCGGATTCTTCAGGGAGAGAAACGCGTCGATCGAAAGCGGCGTCCCCGCCGGCGCGGGAGTCCGCTTGACCCGGGCCGGTTTGGCGACGGAAACGGCTTTGGTTTTTCCCCCGCTTTCCTTTGGCTCCGCCGCGTGACCGGGCAAAGCAAATTCATCGGCCGTCTTTTGAAGAAGCCAGAGCGGCTTTTCTCCCTGCGCCCGCCCTTTCATCTTGAAGAGCCGCCATCCCCCCTTCAACCGTTTTCCGTGAAGCTGAAACCGGAGGACCCCCCGTTTCCATCCTTCCGCCGGGTGGCCGATCGGCTCATACGTTCCGATGTCCCAACGATGGACCACGCCACCGCCGTAACTTCCTTCCGGAATCGTCCCGGTAAAGGTCAGGTAATCGACCGGGTGATCTTCCACCTCCACCGCCAATCGTTTCACGGTCGGATCGAGAGAGGGTCCCTTCGGGACCGACCAGCTCTTGAGGACGCCGTCGATCTCCAGCCGGAAATCCCAATGGAAATGGCTCGCATGGTGCTCTTGGACGACAAACCGGGCCTCGGGAGCGGACGGTTGAGTCCCTCCGACCGGCTCGGGCGTTTTTTCAAAATTTCTTTTGTTCCGATAATCGTTGAGACCCATCCCGACCTGCCTACGCGATGATCACACGGCTGCGATCTTCCTTACATCCAGAATAGACCAAAGCGAGATCGGGGAGCAATAGCTCGACCGGCGGGGGGCGGGAGGCCGGGGCCTGGCGCGACCGGCCCCGGCCTGATTAAAGAGAATCGGTCAGATGGAACCCTGCGGAAACGGGTTAGGGTCTCACCCAGAGTTCGACGTCGTCGTAGAGGACGGTCCCCTCGTAGTGGGTGATGTGAGGATCCCCGAACATGAAGTAATCGGGGTAAGCGGAGTCGACCGGCCAGGCATGCCAATCGATCCCGAGATCTTTCATCGGCTGGCTGTCTTTGTCGCGGGGGGCGTCTTGCGGGGTGTTGTTGTAATGCCAAATCGGCGTCTTCCGAAAATCGATCGCGCCCCGGTAGGTGGTCTGCCCGCCGTAACGGAACCGGCCGGAGACCTCCAACAGATAGTGGGTCGCGTTTCGTTCAATGGTGACGGTGTAGGTCTCGCCGTTGATGTAGGCATCGGCCGCCGTATGGCCGGTCGGCCCGCAGTCGGAGCGGAAGGCGCCGTTGTAGAAGCAGTAGAAAGGATTGCCGGTCCAAACGCTTCCGAACCGGTTGCCGTCGAGCGCCAGCATGGAGACCGGATGGGAGCCCTCGCTGATCCGTCCTTGCGGCGTCCAGATCGTCGACCAAGGGCCCTCCGGATAAAGGTTGTTGTCGGAGTCGATGACGACTTTCCGATGGTGATGGATCCAGACGTTGTTGTGGGGCATCGGCCGGGTGTCGAGAATCGTCAAAAAGTAGAAGCCGTTCTCCCGCCAGGCCGGCATCGGCGCCGTCGATTGATTTGTAAACCGCCACGGATCGGCCGTCTCGGTGCCGTCGGAGTAGCCGTTCGTTCGCCAGACGCCGTCTTCGTCGCGGCCTCCCGCCGAAACCGGGGTGACCTTCAACCGGATTCGATACTCGGAGGGGAGGGGCTCTGTGCTCCGCACCTCGGCCCCGTCGTAGTGCACCGGGTCGTTTAATTGCAAAACGTGGTTTCCATCCCCTAACGTGCTGATCAGGAATTCGCCCCCATGTTCTTGCGCCGAAAGGGTGCCGTCGGCATCGGCGTCCCGCCCATAGAGCTCCACAGTGAGCCATCCCCCTTCGCCGTAAGCATACGACTTTCGAAAGGAGAGGAATTTGCCAAGGGCATCGGCAAAATTCTTCCCGAGCGATTGCGCTTTCTTGAAAAAGAAAAGGCCGTCTTCATCCCAGGGATCTTCGGGCTGGCCGTAAAAATCGCGCTCCCAGGAAAGAGGGGCCGGCAGCGGCTGATCAAAGGTCTCTTTGTGCTTGAGGACCCAGCCGTCGACGACCGTTGGAGGGGAAGGGGCCGGCGTCGGAGCCGGCGGAGGGGAAGAAGGCGGAGCCGATGGATCGGAGGGAGGGGGTGTCTGAGCGTCGGCCGGCGGGACCTCCACCGAAATGACGCTCCCCGCGCCCGGCGGGAGGATCGTTCCGGAGGGAGAGGAAGAACCGCCCCCTCCCCCGCCGCAGCCGGCACTGAGCCAGATCGCAAGGAACCCGATGGCGCCGATGGCTCTGATGTCACGTCGTGATTGAAACATGCATCCCCCTTTCATTAAAAACAGAACCAGCCTACCCGATTCGGACGGTCAGGGGGATTGGGAAAGGGGAGTAGATTTTAAAAAAAAGAGACGTAGGGGTGGGACAGGAGCAGAGACGGCTCAGACGCGATAATAACTGCGATACCACTCGACGAAGCGCCGGACCCCCACCTCGATCGGGGTCGCCGGCTTAAATCCGACCTCTTTCATCAGATCATCGACGTCGGCATAGGTCGCCGGAACGTCGCCCGGCTGGATGGGGACCAACTGTCGCTCCCCTTTCTTTCCAAGGCATTGCTCAAGGGTGTCGAGCAGGGCGAGGAGGGCCACCGGGGAATTGTTCCCGATATTAAAGACCCGATAAGGCGCGGCGCTGGTGGCGGGATCGGGGCTGCGGCTGTCCCACTTGGGATCGGGGGCCGGAATCTTCTCGCCGACGCGGATCACCCCTTCGACGATGTCGTCGATGTAGGTGAAGTCGCGTTGCATCTTACCAAAGTTAAAGAGCTCAATCGGCTTTCCGGCGAGGATCGCCTTTGTGAAGAGGAAGAGGGCCATATCGGGCCGTCCCCAGGGACCATATACGGTGAAAAAACGGAGACCGGTCGTCGGAAGGCGATAAAGATGGGAGTAGGTATGGGCCATCAGTTCGTTCGCCTTTTTGGTGGCGGCATAAAGCGAAACCGGATGATCGACCCGGTCGTGCACGGAGAACGGCATCTGTGTGTTGGCGCCGTAGACCGAGCTGGAGGAAGCGTAGATCAAGTGGGGAACGCGGGAATGCCGGCATCCTTCCAAAATATGGATGAATCCGACGAGGTTGCTTTCGATATAGACGTGCGGGTTCGTGAGACTGTAGCGGACCCCCGCTTGGGCGGCGAGGTGAAAAACCCGCTCGAACCGTTCGCTTTGAAAGAGGCCGTCGATGGCCCGGCGGTCGGCCAGATCGGCCTTCACGAATCGAAAGGGCGATTTCGCTTCGAGCTGCTGGAGCCGATCTTTTTTCAGGGAGACATCATAATACTCGTTCAGGTTGTCGAGGCCGACGACCTGATGCCCCTGCCCCAACAGCCGCTGCGAAAGATGGAACCCGATAAACCCGGCCGCGCCGGTGACGAGGACTTTCAATGATCAACTCCTAAACAGGGTAGGAGGGAGGGGGAAAGGCAAAGAGAAAGTCTTTTCATCTTTTCCTCCTTCCCCTTCCGCCTACCCCCTCCCGTTATTTG
>SCUR01000280.1 GCA_004297235.1 Candidatus Manganitrophaceae bacterium
GATAGATATAAACCAGCGATCGTCGTTTTGTCAAGGACTGGGGAGGATAATTCCTTGAACGGGAGACTTCATCGCCTCCGTCAGCGATGCGCGGTTCATCGATGTCGCCTGAAGCCAGACCTCCTGAGGCCGGATCGCATATTTTGAAATCGTTTCGAGGAGAGAGGGGACGCCGCCCGGATTCGATTGGGTGAAAATCAGATATAAATTGCTTTCGGCGCTCTTCAGATCGAGCAGATCAATCGACATCTCGGAAAGCCCCTTCACGGGATGGGTCAGGACAACGGCAGGAAGCGCAACGCCCCATTGCATCTCAGGACGACGCGGCCGACTTTCTGCTTGAAGCTCCTTTACGAAACCGCTCAGGAAACGGCTTCTCCACCCGACCCAGTGCCAGAATTGCGGCGCGCGTCCCTCCCGGTCGGATCCTTCTCCGGTTCGTCCGATCGATCCCGCCACGATCGATCCGGGATCGATCGATTCGGAGAATAAACTCTCGTAGAGCCGCACGGCGGACGGCGTCCATCCCTCCTCGATTCCATAGGAGAGGTCTTCGATATAGATCCCGTCAATGGGATACTGCGCCAGATCTCGATAGAGCTGCGCTACCATCTGTTTTACGTCGGGATTGAACAAGTCGAGTTTGTCGATGGCCTCGACGGTCCCTTGCTTTGAATCATACTTGCGGTCGCGCCAATCCGAATGCGACTGAGTCGCCCATCGCATTTCACGGACCGGCATCGCCGCCATGATCCGAAATCCCCGTTGATGCGCGATCTCAATCCACTCCGGGAGACGATCGGCCAAAAGGGGGGCGCCGGATGCGTTGAAGAAAACGCCGCTCCTGCCGGGCGCATTGCTGAAAACCGGGACGATCACCGTGTTCGCCTTTCTCAAATAAGGTCGAAGGTGATCTTCCAGCGGGCGGCCGGAGAGAGGAGACCAAACAATCGCAATCGTCTTCTGGTCGGGCTGCTCCAAACGGGAAAGGAGAAAATGCGCTTCTTCGTCATGGAGGCTCTTCGGATAATTCTTCAGAAAGAAGTGAAGCTCCCGAATCGCCGCCGGCTTCTCCCCCGCCGCATCGTACGTCCTCGCCAGAAGCCATTGCGCTTCACTTAAAAGCGGAGAGCCGGGATAGGCCTCGATGATCTCCAGGAACCGCCGCCGGGCTTCGGGATACCGGCCCGATTCAAAGGACCGGATCCCCTCGACCAGTTCGGACCATCCCTTTTCATCGATCGGCTCGGGCCGCGTCGTCGGGCGAATGCACCCCGACAAAAAGACCGTCAAGAATAAACCCGTTATCAATGCGCGGGAGAGCGTCACGTGTCGTCTCAATTGGATGAAGCGTTCATGTTGAAGGAGCTATCGCCCCTGTTCGACCATCTGGGCGAGAGAGGTGGCGCCGAGGAAGGAAGTGCCCCACGCGAGGGGATCCGACAGGTCACTCTTCAGGAGGAAAACATTCTTTACATCCTTCGGCTGAAGAACGTTCCAGGTCCCTTTTGAAACCTCGCGAGACCGCCCGCCCCATTCCGACCGGAGTGCTTCGAGGGAAGGAGGAAGATCGGTCTTGTCAGGGGTGC
>SCUR01000281.1 GCA_004297235.1 Candidatus Manganitrophaceae bacterium
CAAGAAGGCTGTAACCAAACTACCATGTTTCATAGCCCCGACTGGCTGAGGCTACCCTCCCTTTTTTGGGATCGTATCGATACCGTATCCCGAACGGATCAATCGGGTATCCATCGGCATCGACAGCTTGTGCCCGGAGATACTCACCTGAAAAGAAGGTATCCTGCCGGATTGGAATCACATACTTTTCATTTGTCAGACTCTTTAGGTCCGAGGGATATTTCCCCTGGAGAATATGGTAAAGCTCCACCGCCTTTCTAAGACTCACCAAACTGCTCTGCAATACCACCTCTCTGGCTTCCTTCGTCAACTTTTGGTAGTAAGGAATAACGGTCCCGATTAAAATACTAATTAATATACAGACCAGAAGCGTTTCTAGAACTCCGGCTCCCTTTTGGCTTCGCATCAGCATCGATTAGATAGATCATCCTCATCGCTTCATCACATTGATTAGGTTCCACCAAGGCAAGAAAATCGCCAACGCCAGAAAAAGAATCACCCCTCCAATCACCACTAGCAGGAGCGGCTCCAAACTGCTCGATAAATTCTTGATGGCATAATCGACATCCCGGTCGTAATATTCCGAGACTTTCATCAACATCTCTTCCATCTTTCCGCTCTCCTCTCCCACCGCCACCATCTGGACGACGATCGGCGGAAAGACCTTGCTGACCCGCATCGGCTGTACAATTCCCCGGCCTTGGCGGGCGGAGTCACGGATGTTATCAACGATCCGGGCAATCACGACGTTGCCGACTGTCTCCGACACAATCTCCAACGTCTGCAACACCGGCAGCCCCGATCGGGTGAGCGTCCCGAAGACCCTCGCAAACCGAGACAGGGCGGTCTTCATAAAAATCACACCAAAAATAGGGAGTTTCAGCTTGAACCCGTCCCACCAGAGCCGGCCTGCGGGAGTGTTGATGTATTTACGAAATCCGAAGAACGCTAAAATAATGGCGGCCAAAATCGCCGGTCCATATCGATGCACTGCTGTGTTGATGCCAATCATAATTCGGGTCGGAAGCGGTAACTGTGCATTGAAATTGGCATAGAGCGCGGCGAATTTCGGGATCACGAAGCTGACAAGAATGCCAAAAGCGACGAAGAGAGCCGCCACGACAATTTTCGGATAACGCGTCGCCGTCTTGATTCGAGCGCGCGTCTCCGCTTCATGCTCGGCCAAAGTTGCAAGGCGATTGAGAATTTCATCCAGCACGCCCCCCGTCTCCCCCGCCTTGACCATGCTGACGTAGAGTGCGCTGAAGACCTTGGGATGCTTCGCAAGCGCATCGGCGAAGGTGCTTCCCCCCTCGACTTCCCGCCGCACCTGGTTGATGACTTTTTTCAGCTTCGGGTTTTCGGTCTGTTCTTCGAGCGCGGTGAAGCTCGCCATGAAGGGAATGCCGGCGCTGATCAACGTGGCGAGTTGTCTCGAAAAAACGATCAACTCCTCTGCGCTGATCGTCTCAAATTGGGGAATGAACTGTGCCAGAGAAACGCCCGGCTTCTCTTCTTCAATCAAAACCGGGATATAGCCGAGGCTGTCGAGATGTCCGGCCACCGCCTCTTTGCCGTTGGTCTCGAACGTCCCGACGAAGAGGGCGCCGTATTTGTCTCTCGCTTTATACCTGAAATGAGGCATTCTCTTCCCTGTCTACTCGATCTCTCATCGAACAGTTTTGCAAGTCATATGCCTTTGAGGTATGAAGGAAAGAAGTTGTAAAAATACCAGAGAAGTCAGGCGGTTATCTCTTGGAGTCGACGCAATGAAGGACGTTAGAAATTTAAACTTATGTAGGTGGCCACCCAACCGGGCCGTTTTTTGTCAGGTAAATTCCGCATTGTCACGATGAAAAGGGGAGAGTCTTTAGGCCAGATCGCCGTCGAATTCCTGGGTGACGCGGAAGACCTCTTCGACAGTCGTGATTCCCTGGATAGCCTTGAAAAGGCCTTCGATGCGCAGCGATTTAAGTTTCATGCTCGCCGCATGTTTGCGGATATCGCTGGAGGGGGAGCGGTTGACGATAAGTTGACGGATCGACTCATCGGCCATCAGGATCTCGTAGATGGCGACCCGACCCGAATAGCCGGTTTTTCGACACTCGGGGCAGCCCTCGCCGCGGGAAAATTGGATCTCCCGCTTGTCGATAAGATGGGACAGACCCAATTCGTTTAGAAGCTGGGGAGTCGCCGGGTAGGATTTCTTGCAGGCAGCGCAGACTTTTCA
>SCUR01000282.1 GCA_004297235.1 Candidatus Manganitrophaceae bacterium
TCCGGTTCGTGCACTGGACCACCTTCCAATAGTTGAGCGGCTTCACGCTTCTTTTCTTTTCCACCACCAGCGGTTTGCCGTTCAACAGCGTGGTGAGATCGAGATCGGCCTGAAAACCGAGTTTCTTCGTCAACGGAGAGATCACCTTCTCACAGGTCGAGATGAACGGATTGATATTCTTGAAGTGGTTCAGAAGGACGATCTTCCCGCCGACCTTGCAGACGCGGATCATCTCCGAGATGACCTGGTGGGGATCGGGGACCGCCGTGATGACGTAGGCGGCAAAAACGGCGTCGAAGGAATTATCGGGGAAGGTCATCTTCATCGCATCCATCTTCATTAATTGGATATGGGGAAGCTGATACTGGCGAACGCGCTGTCGTCCCTTCTCCAACATCGGCTCGCAGAAGTCGATCCCGATGACTTTGCAGTTGCGCGGGTAGAACGGAAGGGAGAGGCCGGTGCCGACCCCGACTTCCAGAATGGTTTCTCCTCCCCGAATATTTAAAAGCTGAATTGCATCCGCACGTGATTGATGAAAAAACTTTCCGAAGACCAGGTCGTAGAATCCCGAGAAGACAGAATAGGCCCGCTCGATACTTTTCGCATCCATATGAGCATTCTCCTATTGACGTGTAGCATGACGCGTGATACCGGATGGAGATTTCATTCGGGTCGTCTGATGGATTTTAAAAAAAAAGATCAAAAGAATCAAGATAATTGTAACAGAGAAGGCCGTTCAAACAAAAGCCCGGTCGGCTCTGAAAAGCGCGACGGCCCCCTTCGGACCGATTCCCTATCAAAACGGATCGGTAAAAAAGGGGTTGTGCCGTTGCTCCTCCTCCACCGTGGTGGCCGGGCCGTGACCGGGGAAAAGACAGGTTTCGCCCGGCAGGGAGAGGATCGCCTCCCTGACCGATCGAAGCAGGAGAGGGTAAGTGGAGGAGGATTGCGCACGGCCGAGCGATCCGGCGAAGAGGGCATCGCCGACAAAAGCGACCGGCGCGTTTAATCCGACGGCCGGTTCAATCACAAAAGTCGTTCCCCCGGGGGTATGGCCGGGGCTTCTCCGGTGGCGGACATGAAATGGCCCGACCGGGATTTCCATCCCTTCTTTCAGCAAGGTCGCTCCCTGAGGCGGCCGGCCCCCTCCAGAGAATTCATCCGGATGGAGGTAGATCGGAGCGCCCGTGGCGGCATGAATCCGATCGGCCCCGCCGACATGATCGGCGTGGGTATGGGTGATAAAGAGGGCGACCAGGCGAAGATTTTCTTTTTTAATCTTCGCCAAGACCGGGTCGGGACTGTAGCCGGTATCGAAGAGCGCGCTCTCCCTTGTGGCGGGATCGATGAAGAGATAGCCGTTCACCGGGTAAGTCCCGATCCGTCCGTCGATCCAACGGATCATCGGGATCGCCTCTTGCGGTCGGGGCTCCCATTCAGCGCGGGCAATCGCGGCCAGCTTACCGGGATCGAGTAACAGGGCGGCGGAGAGCCGCTCAATCTCCTCCTGGTTCGGGTCGGCTCCCCCTTCCAGGGCTTCCATCCTATTTTCAGGAAGATGCGTTTTGCGCGACAGATCGGCGAGGGACCATCCCTTTCCAAACCGCGCTTTGCCGAGAATATCTGAAAAGGTATCTTCGAGCATCGGGACTCCTCTCTGGTCGAACATACAGGAGGGGGTGTGCGCCTGTCAATGACCTTGATGAAATAGAGAAATGCCGAGGATTTCGATTGAAATTTAATTCGGTTTGGCATACACTTTTTCAATAATCTTTCGGCGAGGTGACCATGCAGGTTATCGATAAAACGTTATCGATCGTACTGGCCGGCGGGGTCGGCTCCCGCCTTCATCCTCTGACCGCCGATCGGGCCAAGCCGGCGGTTCCCTTCGGAGGGATCTACCGGATCATCGATTTTACCCTTTCCAATTGTCTTCACTCGGGCCTTCGGCGCATCCTGGTTCTCACCCAATACAAATCGCATTCCCTCCATAAACATCTTCGAGACGGCTGGTCGATCTTCATTTCAGAGATCGGCGAGTTCATTACCGCCGTTCCGGCGCAGATGCGAGTGGGAGAGGGATGGTACGCCGGGACCGCCGATGCGATCAATCAGAACCGCTATCTTTTAGAGCGAAGCGGGGCGGAGTATGTGCTTGTTCTCGCCGGAGACCATATCTACCGGATGGATTACGCCCGAATGCTCGAAGAGCATGCCCGCCGGAAATTCGATGTGACGGTGGCCTGTATGCCGGTGCCGATCGCCGAGGCCCGCTCCTTCGGCGTGATGGAAATCGACAACGAGCTGCTGGTGCGAAATTTCATCGAGAAATCGCCCCATCCTCCGGCCCTGCCGGGCGATCCGCAGCATGCCCTCGCCTCCATGGGGGTCTATGTGTTTAATCTCCCCTTTCTCCTTCACGTCCTCGCCCAGGATCACGAGGACGACACCTCCGGCCACGACTTCGGAAAAAATATTCTCCCGGGCATTATTAATACCTATGCCGTCGGGGCCTATCGGTTCGGCGGCGTGGAAGGCCGCGTCACCCGCGACGGATACTGGCGCGACGTCGGGACCCTCGATGCTTACTATCAGGCGAACATGGATCTGCTCGAGCCGGTTCCCCCGATGGATCTCTATCAAAAAGATTGGATGATCCGGACCTATCACGGCCAATATCCCGCCGCGCGAATGGCCCCCTCCGCCACCGGGGAAGGGGGGTCGGTCGTCAACACCTTGCTGGCGGGGGGAGACGTCATTATCGGCGCGCGCGTCCTCCACTCGATTCTCTCCCCCGATGTTTGGGTGGAATCGGGGGCATTGATCGAGGATGCCATTCTTTTTGAGGGGGCTCATGTCGGCGCCAAGGCGCGCCTGCGGCGATGTATCCTGGATAAAGGGGTTCGCGTCCCGTCGGGCGAGACGATCGGTTGGGATCACGATCGAGACCGCGCCCGGGGATTCACCCTCTCGGAAGGGGGGGTCGTGGTGGTGCCGAAGGGGTATAAGTTCTAGGACACGCGAGGCGTGAGGCGTTAGGCGTAAGGGGTAAAAGATTTAAATCTCTTGACCTTACCCCTCACGCTTCACGCCTAACGCCTCACGTTACTTCGATCTAATAATTTGAACCTTCTTAATCACCACTTCGGTCTTGGGACGGTCGCGCTCGTCTCGGGGGACGGAGACGATCTTCTTGATTACCTCCTGGCCTTCGATGACCTGGCCGAAAATGGTATGGCGGTTGTTCAACCAGTCGGTCGCCCCCTCCGTGATGAAGAACTGACTGCCGTTGGTGTTCCGGCCCGCATTGGCCATTGCCAGGCGACCGGGACGGTCGAATTTCAGGTTCGGCGAGAACTCATCCTCAAATTGATAGCCGGGTCCTCCGGTTCCATTCCCGAGCGGATCTCCCCCTTGGATCATGAAGCCGGGAATCACGCGATGAAAAATCACACCGTCGTAGAGCGGCCGCTTCACCTTCTGCTTCGTCTTCGGATCGGTCCACTCTTTGGTCCCCTCGGCCAGCCCGACGAAATTCTCCACCGTCTTCGGGGCCTCCTTCTCGAAAAGCTCCAGGGTGATGTTCCCCTGCGACGTCTCCATGACCGCGTAAAGACCGGGAGGAAGCTTCTTCTGCTCGGCGGCTCCTTCGGGGATGAAGGCCAGCCCGACAACGATCAAACTTAAGATCCAGAGAGTCAGTTGCATTCAAACCTCCTTCTTAGAAAGGTAAAAGACGGGGCGATCTTAATATAACTGGGGTCGCCGTTGCAAGCGGGGGGCGGGCGAGATCAGAGGGGAGGGGGAATGTAATCCCGGCGACACTGGCAGAAGGAAGCGGTTCACGCCTCCCTCTTCGGTGAGCTTCGCCGGGGCAAGGCCGGCGTCGTCAAGGCCATCCGAGAACAGGCCGGTCTGAAGGGGGCTGGTATTTGGTGTGCGACTTCAAGTACAATAGAAAAAAATAAGAATACGGACCTGTTTGAGCGAACCTTAAACCTGAAATTACCTTGAAAGGGAGAGACATGGAGAAAAAGTGGGCCGTCCAGGGAGATGTAAAGGTTGAATTTCCCCTCAGTGCCGTCATCGATATGTATTCTTTTTTCGAAGAGATCAAAGAAAAATGGGCGGGCGATCCGGAGCTCCACGATTCGATCAACCACTTCGAGCTGGAGATCAAGAAAGATGACTTTCACTATCGGATGGGGCAGATCTCGATGAAAGATCTCTTGCGGGACTATAAAATGGACGATCTCTACCATCAGGCGAAGGCCGAGCTCCCCCTCAAAGAAGCGCTCCGTCTCTTTGTCTCTTTCCTCCAACTGGAGCAGCAGCTTCCGGCAAAGGTCGTCAAAGATGTCGATTATCAGAACAAGCGGGCTTGCTTTATGATGGCCTTGGAAGAAAACAAGCTGAGAACCCCCGATTGGAAAGAGATGCGTCCCTTCCCCTTGGTCCGCCTGAGCTTCGATATGGAAGAGGAAAATCAGGCCGAGGTCATCCCGATCCGCCCGGAGAGCCAGAACCACTCCCGGAAACGGAAATAAGTCGTCGAGGGCGCGGCGGGTCCTCCCTCCGATCGATCGACAATCAATCGTTGCAGAGCAATTCAAGCTCCTTCGGCTCGATTTCTGTCAGGCTGGTTACAATGCGATGGGCTTTTCCTTCCAGCCGCTCCCGCGCGTAGGAGTTGGTGACCGCCAGGCACTTCATCCCCGCCAGGCGGGCCGCCTCCACCCCATGGAGGGAGTCCTCGATCACCACACATTCCTTCGGCTGAATCGGCGGATTCGGCACCGGCGGCCGCTCGTTCAGCTTGGCCAGCGCCGTGAGAAAAGCCTCGGGATGAGGTTTTCCGTTCTTCACATCCTGGGCGCTCACGATCACCGGAAAGGCCGACCGCATCCCCCCTTTGTCGAGGGCGAACTTGATCTCGCCCCGAAAGGCCCCCGAGGCGATCGCCAGCCGATAGACCCCGGCCGCTTTTTTCACAAACTCCACCACCCCCGGATATAGGTACAACTCCCGCTGGGAGAATGCTTTGTAGAGGGCCATCTTCCGAATGATCAGGCCCTTGAGAATTTTATTGTCGACCGGGCGCTGATGCTCGGACAAAGCCGTCTCGAAGCAGCCCTTGTCGTCCATCGCCAGGTACTTCGCGAAGTACGCTTCCTCGGAGAGGGTAATCCCTCCCTCTTTCAGAACGTGCTGCAGCGCCTTCATGTGGTGCGGCTCGCTGTCGACAATCACCCCATCGCAATCAAAAATAATCGCTTTTAACATGGCTCTCCTCAAAAAAGTCGTCTTAGCATAAAGAAAGATGCGGGGGAGATCAAGCCCTTTTAGAGGGTCAGGAGGTTTGAGCCTGCGCCGTTCGTCCCGGATGCCGGTGGGGTTGCGCTGCCTGTCGAATTGCCTGGATTCGCTGCAGGATCGGGGGATGCGAGTCGTTGAGCACAACATGGAGGGGATGCGGGGTGAGGTTGGAGAGATGATCGACCGCCAGCTTCTTCAACGCGCTCACCATCGCCTCAGGCTGCCCAAAAGTCTCGACGGCGAAGCGGTCGGCCTCGTATTCGTTCCTTCGCGACAGAGCTTGTAGAAAAATAGACAGGATCGACTCGACCGGGGTAAAGAGAAGGCTGAAGAAGACCAGCCCCGCATAGATCGACGGCTGCTCCATGTAGAAGGCTTCATAAAGTCCGGGCCGGTAGAGAAAAATGGAGAGGAGGAAGAACATCAGCCCGGCATGCGCGATCGAGAGGATCATCCCGAGCAGGATATGCTTTTTCTTATAATGCCCGATCTCATGCGCCAGGATGGCGACCAGCTCCGGGACCGTCTGCTTGGCCATCAACGTGTCGAAGAGGGCGATCCGTTTATGCCGGCCGAAGCCGGAAAAGAAGGCATTCGCTTTCGTGGAGCGGCGGGAGCCGTCGATCACGTAAATCTGCTCCACCGGAAAATCGACCGAGCGGGCATACGAGAGAATCCGCTCCTTCAGCTCCCCCTCTCCCAGCGGGGTGAACTTGTTGAAGATCGGCATGATCCAGGTCGGGGCGATGAACTGAACGAAGAGAATGAAGAGGGTGAAGCCGATCCAGGCGTAAAGCCAGGCATGCGCTCCCGCGTACTGGAAGAAGAAAAGAATTGCGGCGAGGAGCGGCCCGCCGAGCAGCAGGCCGAGGGCCGTTCCCTTGACCAGATCGGAGAAGAAGGTGGCCGGCGTCATCTTGTTGAAGCCGAACCGCTGCTCGATTACAAAGGTCGTATAAATCCGGAAGGGAAGCGAGAGAAGGCCCCGGAGCAGAACAAGCAGGCCGATGTACGCAAGCCCGGTGACGATGGGGCCGAATCCCCCGCTTCGGACGAACTGATCGAGAAGGTTGAATCCGCCGGAGAACCAGAAGGCCAGGAGTGCGACCAGGTTCACGGTGGAAGTGAGAATGCCGAACCGCGTCCTGACGCGGGTGTACTCCTGCGATTTGCGATAGGCCTCCGGGTCGTAGACCCCTCGAAACTCCTCCGGCAGCTCCCGCTGCATCGCCCGGAGATTCAGAAGGTCGGCGATGAGATTGAGGCTGTAGTCGAGGAGAAGGGCTGCGAGGATGATGATGCCGTAAATGTTCAAGAGGCGGACCCTCCGGATCTCGTTGATTGAGTCATATTATAAACGAAACGAGGCGGTCGGTGTAGAGGCGATCCGATTTCCTCCGTCTGTGTCGGTGGGAAGAGGAGGTCCCCTACTGAGATATTAAAACCATTTTCTTTTCCCGGCGCGAGAGAGACTTGATCTCCCTTTCCCTGACCAATGCCTCCGAGCGCGTTAAGACCGACTCTTGGTAGACGAGAACGACCGGCAGGCGGACGCGGGTGTAGCGCGAGGCGCGCCCGCGGTTGTGTTGATCGAGGCGCCGAGCCAGATCGTTTGTGATTCCGGTGTAGAGGGTTCCATCCCCGCACTCGACGATGTAGACGGTCCAGGGCGATCCTTCCCGCCGCTGCGGGTCGATTCCGCTTCGGGAGGGCGCTTTCTTTTTTGTCAAACGGCGCTCCGCTTTTTCATCCGCACGGGAGGAGGGTCTCCTAAATGAAAAGATCGGGATAGAGCGGTGTTCCGGGGGAGACGGCGTAGGGGGCGAAGTCGGTGACCCCCGCCGATCGGAGCAGCTCCTCATCGATAAAGAAGTTTCCGGTGCACTCCCGGCTCGGCTTCGTCAAGATCAGGTAGGCCGCATCGGCCATGATCTCGGGCCGCCGGCATCCTTGGATCGCCGCCTCTCCGCCCAAGAGATTCATCACCGCGGCGGTGGCGATCGCCGTCTTCGGCCAGAGGGCGTTGACGGCGATTCCCTGCGGCTTGAACTCCTCCGCCATCCCGAGGGTGCAGAGGCTCATTCCGAATTTGGAGAGGGTGTATGGAAGATGCGACGCAAACCACTTCGCTTCCAACTTCGGCGGCGGGGCGATCGTGAGGATATGGGGGTTGCTCGACTGCTTCAGATAGGGCAAGCACGCCTGCGCACAGAGAAAGGTGCCCCGAACGTTGACCTGCTGCATCAAATCGAAGCGCTTCATCGGGGTCTGAAGGGTTCCGGTGAGGCCGAGGGCGCTGGCGTTGTTGATGAGGATGTCGATCCCGTCGAAGGTCGCCACCGCTTCTTCGACCGCTTTCTGGACCTGTTCCTCGGAGCGGATGTCGGTCGGGCAGGCGAGCGCCCGGCCCCCCGCGGCGATCATCTCCTCGGCGGCGGTATGGATTGTGCCGGGAAGGTTCTTTTGGGGGGCCACCGTCTTGGCGACCAAGATGATGTTGGCGCCGTCTCTGGCGGCCCGCAGACCGATTGCCTTTCCAATCCCCCGGCTCGCGCCGGTAATCAAGAGCGTTTTCCCTTTCAGCGTCGCCATGAACCTCCTCAATCCGGCTTTATTGCGATGGCCGGTTTATTAACTCTTCGAAAACTCTGTAGTGGGTCTCCGTCATTCCGAGCGATTGATAGGTTTGTTGCGCTCGCTGGTTCTCCCTTTCGACGTAAAGCCGGAAGCCGCAGACATCTCCCTGTTTGACGGCCCGACGCTTTACCTCTGCGTAGAGTGCCTTGTAGATCCCCTTTCCCCGCTGGGCCGGTGCGACGTAGACGCTCTGAATCCACCAGAAAAGTCCATCGCGCCAGTCGCTCCATTCGTAGGTGATCATCAGACCGCCGACGACCTCGCCGTTGATCTCGGCGACGAGGTAGAAACCATATTGAGGCTGCTTAAAGAGGGCGGCGACGCCGGCCGAAACGGTATCGATCGGGAGATCGATCCCCTCGGTCTCTTTCGCCATGGCGAGATTGAACGCGACCAGACGCGCTGTATCTTGCTCGGTCGCGGGCCGAATACGCGGTTCGTTCATCCGTTATTGTCCCGGCGTGCCGAGGAAGGGAAAAGGGTCATCCTTTCTTTTCCTCTTTCTCCAGCTTCAATGAAGCGGAGTTGATGCAGTACCGCATCCCGGTCGGTGGGGGGCCGTCCGGAAAGAGATGGCCGAGATGGGCCTCGCACGCCGCGCACCTCACCTCCACGCGGCGCATCCCGTGGCTCTGATCCTCCTCGGTTTTGATCCCCTCCGCCGAGATCGGCTCCCAAAAGCTCGGCCAGCCGGTGCCCGATTCGTATTTGGTCTTCGATCTGAACAGCTCATTCCCGCAGCAGACGCATCGATAGACCCCCTCCTCTTTGCTGTCGTAGTACTCGCCGGTGAAGGGACGCTCCGTCCCCTTCTTCCGGGTGACCTGGTATTGCTCGGGGGTGAGCTGTTTTTTCCATTCCTCTTCGGTTTTGTTCACCTTCTTTTTCATATTAAAGACTCCTTCCACTTCGATCCGGCGCAATTTATATTTTTTGAATCTTTCTTCCAAGCCGGCGACCGGATCGTCGATGTTCTCGACCCCGACGGAGATCCGAATGCGCGGGTCCTCCGTCTCGATCTTCTCGGTACTCTATTGAAAAAACCTTTTGCTTCGACTCATGATAATCCGAATCGCGCATGCGGTCAAATCGACTCTTCATGAGCCGGCCTGAGCCGGACCGATTGGGTTTGGAAGGCTCCGTCGTGCTGTGGAAACTTCATTCTCATCCGGAGGGAGAGAGCTCCCTCTCCGATCGGGGGGATTGTGCGCCATTCTGCTTTCGCCCTAAAATAAAAATGAGGGGTAATGCGACGGACCTTTAAAAAGAGGTTCGTATTTGACATGGGAGGAAATAAAATGGATAAGGACAGGGTATCGAAGGGCGTCATGACGCTCGGCATCATCTTTATTGTGATTGGGATCTGGGGATTTTTCCAGAATCCCATTTTAGGATTGTTTCTGGTCAACACCAGCCACAATTGGGTTCACCTGATCTCCGGCATCCTTGCGGTGGCCTTTGCATCGAGCGGGGAGCTGCGGGCGAAACAATTCTCCAAAATATTCGGCGTAATCTACGGGCTGCTCGCCGTGGTCGGGTTCTTTATGCCCCGCGTGCATTCACTGGGGCCCATCTGGATGAACAGAGCGGACGACTTTCTTCATCTGTTCTTAGCGGCGGTCTTTCTCTATCTGGGGTACAGCCGTGTTTATGGGGCCCGTCGGACAGGGATGCGCGAGGCGCCGGCCCGGGGCTGAACCGACGCTCACATCGGGTTGCACCGTGCACGGACCGTTTGCTTGGGAGCAGGTGATCGACACAAGGATCTCCAAGTCCTGTGGCGCAGAGCCGTATTTACAGGAGCACTTTCATTTTTCGGCCCCCGGTCACTTCGAAGCGCTGACGCTCGTAAAAGTGAACGGTCCCGGCGAATGCGGGAAGCGGCGGGGTACAGACTTCGAGCCGCTTCCATCTCTGTCCCCTGCCATGATGGATGGCGGATTCAATTAACCTTTTGCCGACCCGCTGTGAACGATAAGCCGGTTCGACATAGAGCTCCTGAATGATCCCGAAGGCCCCCTCCGCGTAGAGTGCATGGCTCTCGCAGAGCGCGACAAAGCCGATCGGTCGATTCTGATCGGCGTCGATCGCCAGATAGACCGCATAGATTCCCCTTTCCAAATATTGCCGGCAGCGCTTGCTCGTCTCCGCAAGGTCGATATTGAACTGTTTTTCTCCGATCGCCTCCATGATCTCATCGGTAAGGGCCTTCACCATCCGGGCGATCTGATCGGCCTCTTCCGGCAACGCGCTCTTGATTTGGATATTCATGGTCGGATTTTTTTCGCTGATAAGGATCGCCTGCGGACTTGTATAATCCAATTCTTTTTCTTAGTCAATCAACTGGAATTAGAAAAGTAGAGAAAAGACCGAAGCGGTTATATCAAAACATACCCGAAAAGACAGAAATGGCGAAAGGGCATTGGATAGAGATTAGCAATCAGCACGTCGGGTTTACTTTCCTCAGGGCTGAATCCTGAAAATCCGAACCTCCCCCGGCGTCAGTTGAACGTTGCGGAGGGTCCGGCCGTCGAATAAAGAATAGTCCGAGGCGGTGCCGTCCAACCGATATTCGACGGCGCCGCTCCCTGGCCGAGCGATCCGAAGATCGACGGTTGGGCTGCCGCGCTTGTCCCAGATGATCAGAACCTGTCCCCCGTCCGGCCGCAGGAAGAGGTGATGATAGAGCGCGCCGGCCGTTCCCTCCGTGACCGTTACGGTGAGATCGGTATCGGCGACGGTGAGCGGATTCACATCAAGCAGATCGGTCAAGAGCGTGACGGTCGAGAAGGCGAGCTTTTTCCGGCCGTCGGAGGTGATCAGACCGAGATAATAATTCTCTCCCTCTCCAATGACCGATCTGTCCGGTTTGACATCTTTGAGCTGATAGACGCCGATCAGCTCAATCTCGGGGGCGGCCAAGAAGGTTGCGATCGCGCGGGCCCACCAGTTGGCCTGGTCGCGCTCGGTTTTCCCCGGCGCGGTGGCGAATCCGGCCTCGTTGATCCAGATCGGCTGCCGCCGGCAGTCGCGCTTCACGGCCTCTGCGAAATCGTGATATTGGGGTCCGAGGTAGTTCTCTACGACGACCGATTGGGGGGTCCAGGTCTCGGCATAGGCGTGCAGCGGAACCACGTCGAAGCTCCCCGCATTCTGAAACGTCACGCAGAGCGCTTTGATGAATTCCACATCGGGGTAGACCAAACCGCCAAGGAGGACCTGAGCGTCGGGGTTCGCCTGCCGGATGGCGGCGGCTCCTCTTAAGAGAGCCCGGTTGTACTC
This sequence comes from Candidatus Manganitrophaceae bacterium, assembly GCA_004297235.1. Lineage (GTDB taxonomy): Bacteria > Nitrospirota > Nitrospiria > SBBL01 > Manganitrophaceae > Manganitrophus. The sequence goes on from SCUR01000282.1 coordinate 11,239, forward strand.
CGCAACGGTTCCGTCCCACCACTGCGGCACGTTTTCTTCATTGTAGATTTCATAAGAGAGGATGTTACGGTGCCGGCTCATTTCGCTCGCCAGGTGGTAAACGAAATTGTACCAGTCGTCGAGATTCTTCGGAGGATCGTTCCAGACGGCATCATCTTTTCCCCCTTGTGCCGCCCAAGCCGGCGTGTAGCCGAGATAGGGTCGTAGTTTGATTCCGTGCCGCGCGGCAAGATCGGCGAACTGATGAAGCCAGGCGAAATCATAATTTCCGCGCGACGGCTCGTAGTCATCCCAGCCGAAGCTTCCACGCCACGTGTCGATGCCGAGTTCGTTCATCAAATCAAAATCGCGCGCCACCTCATTTAAATCTTGGCCCTTGTCATAATCTTCAAGAATGCTAAAGGAGATCTGCTTGGAAAGGCGGCCGGGCGCGGTCTGAACGGCGGCCCCCCGATCGGTATTCGAGCGTGGCGCCGTTTGAGGGTGGGTGCAGCCGAGCGGGGAGAGGGCGAGGATCGTTGCCAAGAAAAGGAGGAGAAATCGCTGAAGCATGTCGGTTGATCCGATCGTGTCAAGATAAACAGCCGCGCTTGAGCCATGGCGCCTTTACTTCTATCATACGCGAGAGGACTCCCTCTGCGTCAAGGCGAGCGGTTTTACGGAAGGGATGATTGCCCGGCGGACGGTAAACCGACTCTTTTACCAGGGGATCGGTTTTCGGTCCCGGAAGAATCCCCCCGTCGGCCCGTCGTCGGGAAGGGTGGCGGCCCAAACAATGCCGTCGGCTCCCTGCTCGACGGTGCGCGGGGCGGCGGGACCGCCCATTCGGGTGCGGACCCAGCCGGGACAGATCGAATTGACCTTGATGTTCTGTCCGCTCACTTCGCTCGCGACAATCCGCGTCAGCGCGTTGAGGGCGACTTTTGAGATTTTGTACGCCGCGGTTCCGCCGTCCATCTCCTCCAGCTGACCGGCGCCCGAGGAGACATTCACCACCCGACCGTAGCCGTTCCGCAACATCAGGGGGATGAAGGCGCGACAGATCGCCAAAGGGGCATAGAAGTTAACCTCCATCGTCTCTCGGACCGTCTCGACCGGAACGTCGAAGAGACTGACCCCTTCATCCAGATAGACGCCGGCGTTGTTGACGAGGACGTCAAGCTGTCCGAACTCCTTTTCAATAAAGCTCCGAATCGCCTTGATCTGTTGAGGGTCGGTGACATCAAGGGGCCGTGGGGCGACCTGAAGTCCTTCCCTCAGAAGGATCTCCGCCGCTTTCTCTCCGTCGACACCGTTCCGGCTGGTGAGGACGACACGCATCCCTTTCCGGGACAGCTGCCGGCAGACCTCAAACCCGATGCCTCGATTTCCGCCGGTGACCAGGACGATCCTTATCATCCATTTAACCTCAGAAGCAAAGCTCATGAAGGTGAAAGGACAACCGCTCCGCAGTCCGGTGATCATTCTCGAGAGAATGGGCGGGACGGAGGAGAAAGCGGCCGACCGAGCAAGCCGGCCGCTCCAGCAGCGTTGTTCTCAATGATTAATTAAGCCGATAGGGGAGAAATAGGATAAAGGTCGATCCTTTTCCGAACTCGCTTTCGACGCGGATCTCTCCCTTTAAAAGATCGACCAGCTGCTTCACGATGGTGAGGCCGAGGCCGCTCCCCTCAAATTTGCGTGTCGCGGCGGAATCGATCTGATGAAACGCCTCGAAGATTTTGGGAAGATCTTCCGGCTTGATTCCGATGCCGGTATCTTTCATTCGAATTTCGACCCCTCCCCTTTCAGGTTGATCGGCTGTTTCAACCGTGATCCCGCCTTGGGGGGTAAATTTGATGGCATTGGAGAGAAGATTCACCAGGACCTGCCGTATTTTGTTGGCGTCGGATTGAAGGACCGGAAGCGGCCGATGCTCATACCGGGAATAAAGCGCTCCCTTCTCCAAGAGCGGCTTCAGCCTGGACAAGATATCTTCGAGAAGCGCAGGGAGATCGACCGGTTCCGTCTCGACGGAGAGTTTTCCCGATTCGATTTTAGAAAAATCCAAGAGATTATTGATCAGGTTTAAAAGCTCGTCGCCGTTTCGAACCACCCCTTCCAGTGCCGATTTTTGATCTTCGCCGAGGGGGCCGTAAATTTCTCCCAATATAAGATGGGTGTAGCCGAGGATGGCGTTCAGCGGGGTTCGCAGCTCATGGGAGACATTCGAGACAAGTTGCGACTTGAGGCGGCTCGCCGCTTGCGCTTCGATCGTTTTTCGCCTCAGCTCCTCTTCCATTCGCTTGCTCTGGATCGAAAAAGCGACGTGGCCGGCGATCGTTTGCGTGAGCTGCACCTCCTCTTCAAGGAAGGGATGCGGGGTGTCGTAGTAAACCATAAACTTTCCCAGCAGCTGCCGCTGATAGACCAATGGGAAAAACCCCAGCGCCCGGATTCCCTCGTGGCGAACGACTTCGCGAAGAGGGTCCTCCAGCGGAGCGCGGTCGATATCGGGAATACAGACCGGCTCCGGATCGGGGGTGTCGGGCCGCCAGGGGGAGTGCCCTTCCACCGCGCCGCGGTAGGCCTCCGAGAGCCCGACCCACGACTTAAAACGCATCACCTGATCATCATCCGCCAACAGAATGGCGGCGCGATCGGCCCCGACCAGCTGAAGAATGGTGTCGAGCGAGGCCTTGTAGATCTCTTCGAGCGCCTCCGCGCGATTGACCCGGTTATTTAACTCGTAAATTTGCCGCAGCCTTCTGTAGCGTTCCCGATCTTTGCGCTCGGTCTGTTGATGGGCTTTCGTCAGCTCCGAAAGCATCAAATTCAATTTGCCCGCTTCGGAGGGCCCGTCCAGAATCAGAGAGGCTTCATAGAACGGATTGGGGGAGACCTGCGGACCGAGAATCACCAGCGGGTGGGTGCTTAAGGAAGTTTCGACGACCGCGGCGGGGAGCCGGCTGCGGCTGTACTGACAGACGATCCGTCCCGGAAAGCCGGGGACGAAGATCCGGTTGATGGTCGCCTCCCAATGTTTTAACCGCGCCGCGCTGATATCGGGTCCGAGCGTCCAGGTCATCTCGACCGCAAATCGAATTCCGCTGAATCCGGCCGAAAGCGCCGCGTCGATAAACCGGCGGACCTGGGCCGCTTTTTTCTCGGAATCGAGCTCGCCCGGCTGACGCCACTCTTCCCGTGTCCAAAGAAGGAGCGCGCCCCGATTTCTTTCCCTCGCGACGTCGACTCCGCCCGACTGAAGGGCGCCGGTCACCTGGTCGACGGTCTGATCATCCGCAATGTAGATGCACTGCTCCCCGGTTTCTAAACCCTGTTTGATGAAAGGGACCAGGGCCGGCATCTGCTCGGCCGGGTCCTTTTCATAAATCAGGCAGAGATGGTCTCCGTCCCGCAAACTCAGTATCTGTTCGGTTAATTTGTTCATACAAGATCTCCGAAAAATCCCTTTTTATATTATAAAAAAAGTCAATTCGGAAATTCAAGCGGGTGGGTTCTTGGGTCGTGTTCTCATTTGTGTCATTGCGAGTGGAGCGAAGCAACCTCTTTCTAAACCGGATTGCCACCTTCCCTTCGGTGGCTCGCAATGACCAGGACAGGGCCGGTTCTCTATGCGTGCGTCGGCGGGGCATGAATTGAAATTTGTGCGAGAGGGTATTTAAAGAGTCAAGCTCCTGGGTTCCCGCTTTGATCCAAGAGATCGATCTGAAACGGCGACGATCGTGGTGAAGCAGTTTCTACTTCTCCGAGAGGCTTTCCAGTCCCGCTTTGGCGCAGGCCTCGTCGAGATGCCCGCCGGGCGCCCCGCCGACGCCGATGCCGCCGATTAATTCCCCTTCGATTGCAATCGGCAGCCCGCCGGCGAGAATTAAGATCCTTTCATCCATGTCGCGCAACCCCTGCAACTCGGGCCGCTCTTTGATCATGTTGGCGAGCTCGGAGGTGGGGCGTCCGAGGCTCGCGGCGGTGTAGGCCTTCTTTGTGCTGCTTTGCAACGTGTGCGGTCCCGCGCCGTCGGCGCGAAGAAGCGCCTGGGTGTTCCCGCCCCGATCGACGACGGCGACGCTGACCCGGTATCCATCCTCCATGCACTTCTTCAGGGCGGCGCCGGCGACCTTCACGGCGAGATCGAGCGGGAGATGAGATTGCTTGGGGAGGACCGTCGGCGCGGCGCCGAGAAGAAAGAGGGAGAAAATCGGCGCGATCAAGAGCGCAACGGTTCGGTGATGACGCAGATTCGTTTTCGAAGGGGGGATGAACGGCATGGGGTCTCCTCTCAACGGATAAAGGTTCCTTCGCGGAGCTCTCGGAGGGTCTCTTCAATTTCTTCCCGGGTGTTCATCACAAAAGGGCCGTACCGGGCGATCGGCTCGTTGAGCGGCCGGCCCGAGACCACCAGAAAGCGGGCGCCGCTCTCCCCGGCGCGGGCGGCGATGACGTCGCCGTCGTCGAGGATCAACATGCTCGGCGCCGAAGCGGCGGCGCCGCCGGTCCCCTCCGCGATCCCGAACGTCCCCGCCCCCTCGAAGAGATAGACGAAAGCGGCGTGACCCCGGGGAATCGACCGGCGGAACTCTCCATTCGCGGGGACTGTGACGTCGAGATAGGTCGGGGCGGCGGCGATATCGGTGACCGGTCCGCGAACGGCGCCGACCTCTCCCGCGATGACCCGAATCGTCACCCCGTTCTCTCCGGTCCAGACCGGGATCTTGGCGGCGGAAATATCTTGGTAGCGCGGCGCGGTCATCTTCAGTCGCGCCGGAAGATTGACCCAGAGCTGAAATCCGTCGAGCCGCGCACTTCGTTGCGGCATCTCTTCGTGCAGGATGCCCCGTCCGGACGTCATCCACTGAAGATCGCCCGGCCCGATCGTTCCGGCATTTCCGAGGGTGTCGCGGTGGCGGACCGTTCCGGCGAGCATATAGGTTACCGTCTCGATCCCGCGGTGAGGATGCATCGGGAATCCGGCGAGGTAGTCTTCCGGGTTGTCCGATCCGAAATGGTCGAACAATAAAAAAGGATCGAGCTCGCCCAGTGTGCGGGTGGCGATGCTTCGCTTCAGCAGCACCCCCGCCCCTTCCATCACCGGCTGCGGGGTAATGATTGTTTTGATCTTTCTGGCCTGATCCATATTTCTCCGTCTCTTTGGATGTGGGGCCGGCGCTAAAAGATGTCTTTGATTCCGGATCTTCCCCTTCGGTGCGCCATGCCCCCGCCCCATCTTACTCGATCTGACACGGGAGCGGTGCTGGGGACTTCCTGTTTGTTCTCAGGCCCGCATCCTTGGTGCGCCATGCTTATGCCCGTTTTTTATCGACTTTCTACGGTCACCTCGGTGGTGACCGAGTTTGCGATGAAGCAGCCGCGGTGGGCCTGGTCGTGAAGCGTCTTCAACTCCTCCGGCGTCGGTTTCTTCTCCCCGGAAAAGGCGATCTTCGGCCGCAAGGTGACGCGGGTGATCGCGAGCTTTCCCTGCGCATTCTTTTCCAGGATGCCGACCGCGTCATCGTGATAGGAGTCAATGACGAACTGCTTTCGGGCGGCGACGGCGAGGAAGGTCAACATGTGGCAGCTCGACAGCGCCGCGACCAGCGCCTCTTCCGGATTGACGTAGCTCGGATTGCCCTGATAGTCGGGGGCGGCCGAGGCCGAGAGTTTCGCCCCGCCGGGGAAGGTCCAGAGATGATCCCGGTTGTACTCCTGATAAGAGAACTGTTCGGTCTCCCGCTCCCAATCGATGGCCACCTGATATTCAGACATGCTTCATCCTTTTATTTTATGTGGGTGCCTGTCCGGCGGACCCAAAGAGCGGGTCCTCCGATGCCCCCACGCCCCGGCTGGTCACCGGCAGAGCCGGATGTCCAGCCTCTTTATGGCGTCGCTTCCGTTTTTGAGGGGGCGGCGGAAACATTTGAGTCGTTTGGCTTCGACAGCTTCTCCAGGAAGATCTTCGCTTCCGCCAATTCGGTCCGGCGGCTGTTGGCCTCGCCGGCCACCGCCACCAACTTCTCGTAGTAGGTTCGCGCCGCTTCGAAATTCTCCGCGCGCTCGGCGGCGCGGGCGGCGCCGTAAAGGCCGTTGAATCGATTCGGGGAGCTCTGGAGCGATTTTTCAAATTCGATGAGCGCCTCTTTCGGCTCCCCGACCTCCAAGAGAAGATCGCCCAACATCTCTCGCGCCGGAAAGATCGGGCCGGGGGTGACCGGATGTTTCTCCAGGGAGTCTTCCAGCTCGGCCGCCGTGCGCATGTGGATTAGCGCCTGATCGTGTTTTCCATCGGTGTATTCGGCCCAGGCCCCCGCCGCTTGGAGGAGGACTTCCACCTGATTCGCCCAGTAGCGATCTTTTGATTCGACCAGGCCGTCGCGGACCGACTTCAAAACCTCCAACTCGCCGCGCGCCTCGATGATCCGATGGCTTCGGGCGGCGCCGACGGCGCGGGCGAAGTAGGTGATCGCCTCGGTATAGGGGTAGCGGCTCCGTTGAGCGGGAAGGGCCATCGCTTCCGACCAGCGACGCCGCTCCAGCACGTAGCGCGCCGGAATCGCCGCCTGTGCATAGGCGGCGGTCAGGCTCTCCTGTTTTGCTTTGGGAAGAAAGGAGAGGTCGTTCACGATCCCCTTCGCCTGGAGATCGTCCCCCTTTTGGAGATAGGCATAGACCAGATAATCCATCGCATGCAGCCGCGGGTCGGGATTGTCCTTCATTTTTGATTTTGCAGCGGCGTCGGAGGCGCGGTTCGAGGCGATCGCCTCTTGCCAGAGCCCCAGCCGGATGAACGTATGAGAGGGCATGTGAAGGGCGTGCGGAACCGACGGGGCAATCTTCGCGTAGGCCCGCGCGGCATTCAGCCCCATCGACGCCAGCTCCGGCGAATCGGTGGCATGGATCAGATAATGAATCACGCCGGGATGCTCCGGCGTCTCGGCCAGGATCGGGTTGAGGATCTCCGCCGCCTTCTTCTGATTCGCGTGGGTCTTGTCGGCCGGGGAGGCCGTCCCCAGCAGCGAGAGCGCGTAAAAGATCGCCCCTTCCCGGTCGTCCGGATATTTTTGATGGAGCTGCTCCATCGCTTTTTCATAAGCGACGGCGCGTGCGGCATGATCGACCCGGTCGGAGTCGTGATAGAAGGTCTCGACGGCGGCGAGATAGGCTCTCTCCCGCTCGCTCTTGCTGCCGAGCTTCTTGGCCCGGGCGGCGAAGGTCCATCCTCTTCTCAAATCGGCGGCGCTCGGCGCTTCCCAAAGGGGATGATAGAAGCTCATTGCGATCCCCCAATATCCCATCGCGCAGTTGGGATCGGTCTGAATGACCGAGGTAAAGGCCCGTTCCGACTCTTGATACCAGAAGGAATGCAACAGGGCGATTCCTCGATCGAACGATTTCTGAACGCTTTTTTTGCAGGAGACCGGAAACGCGGCCTCGCCGATTTTCTCCGGCGGCGCCGCCGGCTTTTTCCCTTTCTTTTGCGCCTCGGCGACCGACGTCGAGAGGAGCGCAATAAAAATCACAAAAAGAAAAAGAGAAATCCGCTTCATCGTATCCTTTACATACAAAGAGGTTGGT
>SCUR01000283.1 GCA_004297235.1 Candidatus Manganitrophaceae bacterium
CGATCACGCTCCTGAGAACCCGACTTCATCGGGCGGCGGGTGCGGAAAACTAGGGCCGGTTCTGAAGAATGCCGGCGACGATCATCGCGATGATGACGCCGAAGAGGAAAAGGGCGATACAGCCGCAACCCCATCGGTTGGTCTGCTGAACGTCTTGCGCCAGAGCGGCTTTTGTTCTCTTTCGTTTGATCAAGGATGAACCGGTTTATCGATGGTCATGAGCGTGGCTGTCGTCCCTTCTCCGCGGCCGGCATGCAATCGCTCGCTTCCTCCAGCCGGCGGGCCTCCTCGGCAACCCTTTTGAGCCGGGTCCGAAGCGCCTCGATACGAGCTAAAAGATCGGGCGGAGGGTTGAGCCGTTCAACCGCCCCGAGCGTTAAAAGAAGATCGGGGAGGAGCTCCCGAACCTCCGCGACCAAACGGATCATCTCTTTTCCCTGCGGAACATTCATTTCAAGCCGCATCTCTGGGAGGAGCGCCGACCGAAATCCGGACCTTTTTCTCTTGTCGGCCTCGATGGAGGGTCACCTCGATCGACGTGCCCGGAGAGATTTTGGACACCTCTTGGCGGAGCGCTTCCGGATTCGAGATTTTTTTCCCATTCAAAGAGACAATGACATCTCCCGCCCGGACGCCCCCCTGATCGGCAGGGCTTCCGGCCTGGACCGCTGCGACGAAAACCCCCTCCGTCACACGAATGCCCAAGCGCATCGCAATCTGGGGGGTCAGCTCTTGAACGGTCAGCCCCAGCCATCCGGCCGGCGGGGCTTGAACGGCGAGCCATCCTATCAGAAAAAACAAAGAAAGTCTTCGCATTTTTCGACCCGAACCTCATTGGCCCTGCGGTGATTATTTCAAACGGAAAAATAGAAGTCAAGTAAGGGAAGAGGATGACCGACCGCATCCCGCGCCCGGACACAGGGTTGAATTTATTCAACAGGGACGGTAGGATCAATAGTAAGGAGAATGAAATGACCCCTCAAGAGAAAATTCTGATCGATCTATTTTCACATATTCCGGCCAATCTTGCCTGGATTGATTCGCAGCGGCGCTACCGCTTTGTCAGTCCTATTTATGCCCAACTGTTCGGACTGGAACGTCCGAACGATCTCGTCGGCCGATCTTTTTATGATTTCTTTCCGAAGATGAAAGATCAACTCGAGCAGATATTCAATCAGGCGGCCTCGACCGGGGAAGCCCTCGAAATAAAGGACCTCAAGCCGTCTCTCCCCGGTGGGCGGGAAGAGGACGCTTCCTTTTGGATCGCAAAGGTCTGGCCGGTCCGAGGTTCCGAAAAAGCCCCCGTTGGCTGGATCGTATCGATCCTCGATCTCGCCCAAGAGATTTCAATGCAGACCCGCCTGGAAGAGACGCTCGCCGAGCTGGAAGAGCAGCGAGAGAAGCTTCAAATGGACATTCGAGAGCGGGAGCGGATCATGTCGCTTTTAGATCAATCCCACCTCGATCTGGCTGCGCAGCATCTCGAGCTTGAGCAGGCGAATCAATACCGGAGCCACCTTTTGACCGATCTCTCCCATGAGATCCGGACCCCTCTGAACATCATCCTCGGCTATGGACAATTGCTTCAGGATGAAAAATTCGGAAATATCAACCCCGCCCAGCGCGATGTTCTTCTCAGGGTCATGGCCTACGGGCGTTCCCTTTCAAAGCTGGTTGACCGCCTGCTCGATCTCACCCGAACGCAGGACCGTCCCGTCCCCCTGGTGACCACGGAGGTCGCCCTTCCCGAACTCTTACACAATCTCTTTGTTTCGATCCGGCCCCTCCTTCGTGAGAAACAGATCCGGCTGAAATGGAAGGATGGGCACCCTGCTCCGAGCATTGTGAGCGATCCGATCCGGCTTCGACGGATTTTCCTCAACCTCACCAGCAATCTCGTCAAGTTTATCCATCATACGACGCTGACGATCAGCGTCAGAGACCTTCCGGAACAAAAAAGCGTGATGGTCATCCTCTCCGGAAACGGGAAACGATCCGGCCCTCTCTCCGATGTCTTCGAGGATTTCTTCCGGGTGACGGCCAAGCGCGAGGGAGAGAGCGTGGGACTGGGAATGGCGATCGTGAAGGAGCTGCTCGATCAGATCGGCGGCCGAATTGAACTGAAGCGGAAGGCCAGGGGAAACGCCGCCTTCA
>SCUR01000284.1 GCA_004297235.1 Candidatus Manganitrophaceae bacterium
GCAACTTCGAAGAGTTCAAACGGAATCTGTCGGGGAAGCTGGTGGTCTATATCGAGAAGGGGACGATCTATCGATTCAAGACGTTGGCCCGGATCTTTTCATTGATGAATCTTCGCTCCCTCCCCGATCTCGATGTAAAAGGGGTCCTCTACGATGCCCTCTCCGGAACCTTGAGCATCAATGAAGGGAAGGTGACCCTCTACGATACCATTCTCTTCGGCCGGGATGTCCGCGTCATCGCCAACGGCGACATCAATCTGGCGAAAGATGAGTATGATCTGTTGATGGGGGTTCAGGTTTTCCGGGTGGTCGATGAGTTTCTCAAAGAGATCCCGGTCGCCGGCCCGATCCTGCTCGGCAAGGACAAGATGTTTATCGCGTCCTATTTTGAGGTGCAAGGAAGACTGGCCAATCCGGAGGTTCATTTCATGCCGTTCAAGTCGATCAAGGAATCGACCTTGGCCGTTCTGCGGCGCGCCCTGACCTATCCGGTTAAGCCGGAGGAGTTCAGCGGATAGCGTCCGCCGATTCAGTCCGGTCGGACGCGCGCCATCTCTCCCATCAGTTCCAAATGGCCCGTCTGGGGAAACATGTCGAACGGCTGAAGCCTTCTGAGCAGATATCCCCGGTCGAGCAGAATGCGGACATCCCGCGCGAAGGTGGCGGGATCGCAGGAAAGATAGATCACTTTTTCCGGAGCGAGCGAGGCGATCCCTTGCATGACCGCTTTGCCGGCCCCTTCGCGCGGCGGATCGAGAAAGATGTGAGAATAGGCCTTCCGCTCTTTGAGGGCCCGCCGAACCCCCTCTTCGGCGGAGGCGGTGGAGAGCGCGACGTTGGCGAGGCCGGCGTTCTGAAGATTCCATCGGGCGTCTTCCACGGCGGCGCGGTTTCCTTCGACGGCGGTCACGGAAGCCGCCCGTTCGGCCAGAAAAAGGGTGAAGTTCCCAATCCCGCTGTAGAGTTCCAAGATCCGGTCATTCGAGCTTGGCGCGGACCATTCAAGCACCGTCTCAATCAGGAGACGATTGACGGCGGGGTTCACCTGCGAGAAGGCCCGCTCGCTGATCCGAAAGCGCTTCTCCCGCACCGTCTCGATCAGAAAGTTTTCTCCGAAGACGTGCCAGCCCCGCCGGTTGCCGACGATCACCCCTTTCAACGGGAGCGTTTGCCGCATCGTCTCGTAGAAGTGCTCTCCCCGGTCGTGCGGAAACTGATCGCCGCGCAGGACGATCAGAAAATCGCCGGAGGAGATCCCCTGCAATTCGATCTCTTCCAACCGGTCGCGCTGCAGCGACCGGAGCATCGCCTCGATCGCTCCATTCAACGGCGCGATCAGGAGTGGGCAGCGGTCGACGGCCACAATCTCATGGCTTTTCTGCCGGTAGTAGCCGAGCTCCCCCCGCTCGACCTTCAGCTGCGCCCGTGTCCGGTAGTGGAAAGGGGGCGGAGAGGGGACCGGCGGGAGGAGATCGTACGACGTGAGCTTGCCGAGGCGCGCCAACACCTCCCGCATCGCTTCGACCTTGTAGCGAAGCTGCGCCGCTTCGGGGAGGTGCTGAAGCTGGCAGCCGCCGCAGATCGTGAAAACCGGGCAGGGAGCTTCCCTCCGCTCGGGGGACGGGGTAATGATCCGGACGATCTCCGCCTCGGCATACTCCTTTTTCTCGCGGACGATCTTCGCTTCGACCGTCTCCCCCGGAAGGGTGAAGGGGACGAAGATCACCCGGCCCTCGTAGCGGGCCAAGCCGTCGCCGCCCTGGACAGATCGGAAG
>SCUR01000285.1 GCA_004297235.1 Candidatus Manganitrophaceae bacterium
GCTCTTCCGATCTGCGGCCCCTTCGGAGACATAGCCGATGGCGTCCGCGTTTTCGCGAACGTACGCGAGAACCTCCCGGTCGGACTCTTTTTCCACGGGCGGCACGTCTCGGCCGGAGAAAATCTGCTTCTGCCAGTAGATCACAATCGTGTGGACCGCTTTACCGTGGATCTCCTCCGAGAAGGTTTTCCTCACGGAGGAGGACTCCGATTGATCGACCGGGAGGGCCTTGTGCCCACTGTCCCAAGCGGTGGCCTTTTTCAAAAAGAGATTGGAGATTTGGGATTTCTTCATCGCGGAAACCGGATTCGACGCATTGACGACGATCTTTACCGACGCATCCCCCGCTTGGAGCAACCCGGCGATGAACGGGAACGCAAACAACAGCAGAAGAAAGATTGTCTTTTTCATTTCAAACTGCCTCCTTCATCCTAGAAGCTGGTTGACAGGCTGATGATGTAGTAGCTCGCCTTGATCGGATCCATGAAAATAGGAACAATCGGGTCCTCCGTATTCAAGGTCTTCAGCCAATGCTGCTCCAGCTTCACGACCACGTCGGGCCGAAATTTATAGTTCAGGCCGACGGCATAGTCTTTGTGCAATTTGATATCGTTGAAATCCAGGCCGGGCACGACGGTCGTGGGGAGATCCAGATTCGCGACTTCGACCATGGCGTTGACGCTCAGTTTTCCAATCAACTTGATTCCGACCAATCCATAATAATCAACAAAGACGTGATTCCTTGACTCGCTTTTCCGATACTCCGCCTGTACGAGAAAACGCTCAAAATCGGCATCAAGCGAGGCATGCAAATCCTTTTGGTACTGCTTCTCGCCCGGAGCAATGATCGGCACGCCATGGTCGGTCGTCCGATTGCCCCCCACGCCGACCCTCAGCCCCTCGACCGGAGTTTGTAGCCAGAACTGGAAACCGAGACCCGATTTCGACCGGACCGGGGTGATGACCCCATCGACCACGTATACAAAGTCCCACTCCCCGGCATAGACATCGGTCTGGAGTTCCCACCCGTTTCCCAACGACATCGAATGATAAAGATCAATGCCGTCGACCGTCTCGGCCGAAAAGGCCACCTCCCCATAGAACTGGGTGGCGGGACGGTAGAAGGGAAGAAGCGTACCGACATCCAAGATCTCATTGTAAATTCCGGCGGGGATGGGGATCTTTCCGACCTTCACGTAGAGGGACTCGAGCAGCTGGTGCTGGTAGAAAATCCAATCCATCTTCACGTCCTCTCTCAGGGCCTGGAGCGGGCTCTCTCCCAATCGTTCATGGCTCAGTTGAAGAACGAAGGTGTCCTGGGGACTCATCCGATAGCGGAACTGCAAAGCGGCCGTCCGATAGTCCGTCGTCCCATCCGTCGGAATCCCCAAAATCTGGCCCCCGCTCGAATTCGCATAGGCCTGCGTCAGATAGCCGTGGATCGTTAGATTGGACTCGACCGGCTCGGCGGCGAAGACGTTCGCCTCGCCCGCCCAGACGCACATCACAAGGAACAGCGCCCATACCGCGTTGCTCCCGCTCCTCGAAAGGAACTTCGATTTCCGCTCTGACCGGAAACCGTCATTCATCGATTGGGTCTTCTCCATGATTTCCTCCTGATGGGTTATATCGCGGGTCCTTTTCATGCTCCGTCGAATATCTTTTCCGATTCGACGCTCCCGCCGCTTTACGGTTGCTTAGAAAGAATTTCATTCGCCGACAGTCCGACCCCCCGGATGACCGCCTCGGTGTTCAGGGCGAGAAAAATCCGATCCTCCAGCTTATAGACTCCGTCGAGCACCGAGGCGAGCTGGGGATCGACGGTCTCCGGAGGCGGCTCGAAAAGGGTCGGCAATACCTCGATGACATCCCCGATCTGATCGACCAGAAGATTGACCGCTCCCTCCGCCGTCCGAATCACAACGCTCATCGCCTCCATTCCGGCCGGACGCGGCGGAAAACCGAGACGGTTCCGCAGCTCCAGCGCCGTCACGATCTCGCCGCGCAGGTTGATCAAACCGGCGATGATCGGCGGGGCCAGCGGGACCGAAGTGATTTCCTGGGCGGTAAAGACCTCCTGGACCTTTTCCACCTCCACCCCGAGGAAGTGATCCTCGATGAAGAAGGTGGCGTACATCCGGTTGTTGTCGTGCCGGCGGTCGGCTTTGGCCACCCGGCGATCGGCCCCGTCCGGCGGACCGGCATTCTCCATTCGTCGCGGCGCCACGCGGCGGGATGCCAGTCCACCTGCTTCCGATTCTTCCTCAGACATGTCGCCCTGCCTCCCTTAAGAACCGATTCATTTTTATCCGACGTGCGCCGCTTCCTGAAGCCAACCCGGCTCGACACTTTCAATGATCTGTTCGATGTCGAGCAGATCGGTCGTCAGCCCCTGGATCACAAGCGATCCGCGGACGCCGATCTTTCCCGCCGGCGCCGGATGAAGGAGGATCTCCTCCTGTACCGTATCCAGAATCTCGCCGACCACCAGGCCGACGCTCTTTTTATTCCTTGAGAAAATAATCGCGGGAAGAGTCTCCCTCTCGCTGCCGGCCGAACCGTTCCCGATCACCCGGTCGAGGCGGATCAACGGCAGCAGATCACTACGGTATTGGACGACCTCCCGCCCGGCGGCGTGCTCGACCTGCGAGGTTTTAAACTCTTCCAACCGGGTCACGAGCGCCAGGGGAATGGCATATCGCTCCTGACCGGAGAGGGAGAAGAGCAACAGGGTCTCTTGGGCCCCCTGTTCGACCGGATCGATTTTCTCTTCGATCTTCAAATCGGAGCCGGCGGCGATCTGGTGAAGTCCCGCCGCCTCGGCGATCCCCGGCACATCCAGGATCAGCGCGACGGTTCCATCCCCCAAAATCGTCGCGCCTGCAAAAACATTCAGATTCTTTAAGTGGCGGCTGAGCGGTTTGACCACGATCTCTTCCCGGTCGCTCACTTCATCCACCACCAGGCCGAACGACTGCCCTCCGGCCCCCAGGACGACGACGTTCGTCTCCTCGTCCTTCTCCTGCGCCGCCCCCGACGACAATCGAAGAACCCGGCTTAATCGGATGAGCGGGAGGAGCTCGCCCCGAAGGCGATAGAATTCCGCCCCATGGATCATCTCGATCCGCTCTCCGGCATCGATATCGACACGGACCAATTCCACCAGATTCGCTTGCGGGATGGCGAACAGCTCCCGGCCGGATCGGACCATGAGGGCCGGGATAATGGCGAGGGTGAGGGGAATCTTCAGCTTCAGACGGGTCCCCTGTCCGAACTGGCTTTCGACTTCGATGGTCCCGCTGATCTTTTCGATGTTCGTCCGGACCACGTCCATCCCGACGCCGCGCCCGGAGACATGCGTCACCTTGTCGGCGGTGGAAAGCCCGGGGAGGAAAATCAGGTTCAATGCTTCCGACTCGGAAAGAGCGGCCACCGTCTCGGCCGTGATGAGCCCTTTCTCAATCGCCTTCCGTTTGACCTTCTCCACATCGATTCCGCCGCCGTCGTCCCGCATCTCGATGTTGATCTGGCCTCCTTCATGATAGGCCTTCAGGAAGAGGGTTCCTTTCGGATCTTTCCCGGACCGTCTCCGGACCTCCGGCGTCTCGATTCCGTGATCGATCGCATTTCGGACGATATGGGTCAGCGGATCTTTGATCGCCTCCAGCAGGGTCTTGTCGAGCTCCGTCTCCGCCCCTTCCATCACCAGCTCCACCTCTTTCCCGTTGGTATGCGCCAGATCGCGAACCACGCGGGGGAACTGATTCCAGACATTCCGGATCGGCTGCATCCGGGTCCGTGTGACGCTCTCCTGAAGCTGGGTGGTGATCAGGTTCATCCGCTGGGCAATGCCGATGTCGGCGGCGTTGTCGCGCTCCCGAACCCGTTGAAGAAGTTGATTGCGCACCAAAACCAATTCGCTCACCAGGTTCATCAGTTTGTCCAACAGACCGACATCGACCCGAATGGTCGAATCGGCCGCCGAGAGCCCCTTCGAAACGGAAGCCGCCCCGGAATCACCCCCTTCTTTCTCTTTCGCCTTCGCCTCTTCTTTTCCACCGCCCGCTGAGACAGCAGACGTCGGCTCCGCCGGCGGGACCGCGACCGGACGGGAAGACGGGGTTTCAGGCCCGGTCGCCGTCGCGGGAGAAGAAGGTGCGGTCGCGTTTTGAGTTAGGAAGGCATCGAGCTTTTGCCGGATGGCGTCATAGCTTTGATCCGGCTCCCGCAGGGTGGATTCGATATGGGCGAGAATCTCCTTGATCGCATCGACCGCTTCCAACAGAAGGGTGATCCCCTCGGGCGTGACCGTCATTTTCTTGTCGCGCATCCGGACCAGGATGTTCTCGGCGCCGTGCGCGACGTTTTCGAGCTTCGGCAGTCCCAGAAAACCGCACGTTCCCTTGATGGTATGAATCGTTCGGAAGATGCTCGCCAGAAGAGCCCCGTTCGTCGGCTCTTTCTCCAACGCAACGAACTCCTGATCGAGCCGTCCGATCCCCTCCGCGCACTCCACCAAAAACTCTCTTAAAATACTTTCCTGCTCATCCATTGGCTTCCCCTCTTCGACGCACCCCCTGAAAGAAAACAGAACGGCACTCTTTCCTCATCGGCTGGAAGATTTAAAATCTTTAACATTTCTGTAAATGGTGATTCGACCGATGATCGGATCAATCTTGTGGAAGTTATGAATTTTCTCCAAATGCGACGCTTGGAGCCGGCTCTGAGCGGGGAGGAGTAAAATTCCTCCCGCTGTTTTAAGATTCCTCGCCAAGGTCATTCCTTCCTTCAATTCTTCAAGGGATACTTCAAGTTCATCCGAAGTAATGATCTCGTGGACATTTTCGATGATCGCACCGAGGGCTTGGATGACGGTCGGATCAAACCGCTTTCCCTCCTCTTTTTCCAATGCTTTCATCGCTTCCGAAAGAGAAACCCGCCTCGCCGAGCCGGGAGGATTCAACAAAAGATCGAAATAGTCCGCCGCGGCAATGATATGCGACGGCAGGGGGATCATCTCCCCCTTCAATTTGTCCGGAAATCCGTTTCCATCGAAGTGCTCATGATGGAATCGGATGATCTGCCCCACCGGCTCCATTCGTTTGATTCTCTTGAGGCTGGCCTGAGCCAGAAGGGGATGTTTCTGCCAGAGGATCTGTTCCGCCGGATCCATCTGCTCGATCTGTTTTTTAATCAGGCTATCGGGGTAGCCGAAGGTGCCGCTGTCCATCAGCAACGCCGCCGCTTCGCAAAGCTTTTGCTCGTCCTCCGGAAGTTGAAGATAGATCGCCATCTCTTTGGAGAGGATCGCCGTCCGCCGCGCGTGACCGACCAGGGCGGCGCTCTTCATCTCCATGAGGCCGATGAAGAATTCGATCATCTCGTAAAAACTCCCTTCCAATTCCTGGTTCTTCTTTTCCAATTCCTTGGTCCGCTCGCGAATTTTCGATTCGAGCGTGCGATTCACCTCATAGAGCTCCTTGTTCTGTTCCTTCACCAGTTCGTTCAGCTCCCGGTTGGTCTGGACCAGATCGTATTGACGGAGGGCTTCCTGGACCGTCAATCGGAGATCATCATCGTTCCACGGTTTCGAGATATAACGATAGACCTGGCAATCGTTGATCGCTTCGATCGCCGCCTTCATGTCGGCATACCCCGTCAGCATGATCCGCATAATGTCGGGGTTCTTCGCCCGGACCGCCGCCAGGAGCTCCGTCCCTTCCATTTCCGGCATCCGGTGGTCGGAAATAATCAGCGCCACCGACCGTGATTCAAGGAGGGCTAATCCTTCCTTCGGACTGACCGTCGTAAGAATTTCATACGGCTCTTTACGGAAAACCCGACGAAGCGCATGGAGAATGTTCTCTTCGTCATCGACACAGAGGAGAAGATGTTTCGATCTCCCCTCGCTCTGTTGATTCATATCGTCCCCTTCCTACCTCTATGAGCCTGCTCGATGCTTCAGGCCCGGTCACTTTTTATATCGATCCGGCCATCGGCAGGAGGACGCGGAATTTGGTTCCTTTTCCGACCGTGCTCTCCACTTCGATCTTCCCTTTGTGTTTCTGAACGATCCCGTAGGAGACCGACAGCCCCAAGCCGGTTCCTTTCCCCACCGGTTTGGTGGTAAAGAACGGATCGAAGATCTTCTTCAGATGCTCCGCCGCGATCCCGCAGCCGGTGTCCTCGATCTCCACGACAATCCAATCCCCCTCCACGCGGCTGCGAATCCAGATCTTCCCCTTCTTCGGCATCGACTGTGCGGCGTTCACCAACAGGTTCATGAAGACTTGATTAATTTGCTGCGGGTAACAGAGGATCTCCGGGATGTCGCCGAGCTCCTTGATGACTTCCGCCTTGTACTTGAGCTCGTTCCAGACGATGTTCAGGGTGCTCTCGATCCCCCCGTTGAGGTTAAAGCGCATCCGCTCCGCCCGATCGATATGCGAGAACTCCTTGAGGTCTTGAACAATCCGGCGCACCCGGTCCATTCCTTCCAGCGATTGCTCGACCAGACGGGAGAGATCTTCCATGAGAAAACCGACATTCACCTGCTGGGAGAGGGCGCGAACCCGCCGCTTCTCCCCTTCCACCGCTTCAGGGTCGCCCCGCTCGACCGACGCCAAAAGCGCCTCGTATCCGCCGACCAACTGGAGCAGGTCGCTCATATACTCCTCCAGCGTTCTGAGATTGCTGCTGACGAAGCCGACCGGATTGTTGATCTCATGCGCCACCCCCGCCGCCATTTGCCCCAAAGAGGCCATCTTCTCCGACTGAAGCAGATGCGCCTGGGCATCTTGGAGGTCTTTATACGCCTTCTGAAGCGCCTCTCCCGCCTTCTTGCGTTCGGTGATGTCTTCCGCGATTCCGACGACCCGATAGACCCTGTCCGCTTCGTCCCGAATGGGAAAAGCACGATCTCGAATCCAGCGCATCGATTGGTCGGGACGGATGATGCGATATTCCATGTCGTACTCGCCGGTCACCTGCTTCGGGAATGCCGCGATCACCCGTTCCCGATCCTCGGGATGAATCGCGTCAAGCCAAGCACGAGGGTCTTCATAGAGCTTTTGGGGAGAGGCTCCCCAGATCTCCCAGTAGGTCGGACTGATGTAGATCATCTGGTTTTTATCGACCGAGGTCATCCAGAAAACTTCGCTGATACTCTCCGTCACCTGCCGGAAACGCTCCTCGCTCTGCCGCAGCTCGTCTTCCGCTTGTCTCCGCTCGGTCACATCCTGAGCCGTCCCGATCACCTGCGTCGGCGTCCCGGCCGGACCACAAAGAACCTCCCCTTGCGTATGAACGATTCGGACCGATCCGTTCCGGCGGATTAAACGATAATCGAAAGAAAAGGGGTGACGCGCTTCGATTGCCTTCTCAAGGAGGCGCTTGATTCGCTCCACATCCTCCGGATGGACGGAACGGAGAAAAATTTCATAAGTGACGCCGATCTCACCGGGCTTAAGCCCGTAGATCCGGTAAAGCTCATCGGACCAGGTGATTTGGTGGGTCGAAAGGTCCCAATCCCAGCTTCCCGAATGCGCAATCTCCTGCGCCGCCGCCAATTGCGCTTCGCTCTTCCTTAACCGCTCCTCCGCTTGCTTGCGCTTCGTGATATCTCGGAAGATCGCCCGGACGATGACCGCCCTTTCCTCCTCGATTCGAGAATTGATGTTCCCTTCCACCGCAACCGGGCGGCCGTCCTTGGTTACGAAAACCGCCTGAACGCCGCGGAGCGACTCACCGGTTTTAATCCGCTCAAAAAGGGATTTAAAGCTTTCTCGATCGTCCGGATGAACAATATCAAAGAGAGTGCGATGGGAAAGATCTTCGTGGCTATAGCCGAACGTCTCCAACCATGCGCGATTCACGAATTCAAAACGACCCTCCGGGGTGACGGTCTGGATCAAGTCGTTCGCATTTTCCAGAAAATCGAGCATGAGATCCCTGCTGTCCCGAACCGCCTGCTCCGCCCGTTGCCGCTCGGTCACATCCTCGATGACCAGCAGAAGCCGGCTTTTGTCTTCCGCGGCCGATCTCATTCCGCGCATTGTGACCATTTGAAAGCGCCGCTCGCCCTTAGAATTGTGAATGTCGATCATGATCTGATGTTGGCGTCCCCCTTGCTGCATGACCAGCCGCGCCCAATCTTCCAGACCGGACACGGGTAAAACGTCCCGGAGGAGTTTTCCGCGAAATTCCGCATCGCGGTCTCCTTGCGTCTCTCTAAAGGCAAGGTTGGCGGAAAGGACCTGTAACTGTTCGGAGAGGAGAAGGATCCCAAGCGGCAGACTGGACAAAACGCTTTGGGTTTGCTCGTTGACCGTCGAAATCGCCTGCCGGTCGGCATGTCGATAGGCATCGATCGCCAATCCCATATCGAGGAAGACCACCTTCAAGAGGGCGCGATACGTATCCATAAAGGCATCGACATTCCCCCCGGCGGCCTGCAGCACCCTTGGCAAAAGCTCCGCAAGGCACTGCGCATAGGCGCCGAAATACCACTTCGGCGCCAGACCGATCCGCTGATGGGTCAGACCGATTTGAATCCGGTCTTGAATATATCCGACGCCGTAATCGCCCCCGGTGAGGCGGTTGAAGTACAATGCCAACGTCTGCTTCAGACGCATCACGGCGGCGGCATCGGGGAGTAAGCCGCGGGTCTCATCAAAAGAGAGAAGATGCTCATAAAAGGCATCGACCAAGACCGACGTTTTCGCCTGCTTTTCGTGATATCCCTTCAAAAGCGCCAGATCGCGATCTTCGAGCTTTAAATAAGCCTTCCGCAGGGAGACCTCCGCCGCATCAAGCCCGATCTCTTTCACAATCGTCGTGACCGCCTCATCGATCTTTCGTTGATTCATTCCTTGCTTCACTCCTGCGGTGCTCTATCGAGCCGGCTCATCGGCATCCGTCGCCGAAATAGGCAGGAGAACGCGGAACGTGGTTCCCTTGCCGACCGTGCTCTCCACCTCGATCTTTCCCTGGTGCTTCTGAATGATCCCGTACGACACCGACAGCCCCAACCCCGTCCCTTTCCCCACCGGCTTGGTGGTAAAGAACGGATCGAAGATCTTCTTCAGATGCTCCGCCGCGATCCCGCAACCGGTGTCCTCGATCTCCACCGCAACCTGATCCCCCGCTACATAGCTGCGAATCCAGATCTTCCCCCGCCCGCTCATCGCCTGCGCCGCATTCACCAACAAATTCATGAACACCTGATTGATCTGCTGCGGATAGCAGACCACCTCCGGAATCTCTCCGAGCTCTTTGATCACTTCCGCTTTGTACTTCAGTTCGTTCCAGACGATGTTCAGCGTGCTCTCCAGTCCCTGGTTGAGGTCAAAGCGCACCTGCTCCCCCCGATCGACATGCGAGAACTCCTTGAGGTCTTTGACGATCTTGAGGATTCGGTCCATTCCTTCCAGAGATTGCTCGACCAGACGGGAGAGATCTTCCATCAGGAACGCGACGTCGACCTGTTTGGAGAGAGCGCGAACCCGTCTCTTCTCCCCTTCGATGACACCGTGATCTCCTCGTTCGACGGCCGAGAGCAGCGCCTCATACCCCCCGACCAACTGCAGAATATCGGCA
>SCUR01000029.1 GCA_004297235.1 Candidatus Manganitrophaceae bacterium
AAAGCCCTTCCCCGCCTCTCCCGCCCGCGCCGCCTCGATCGCCGCATTCAGCGCCAGCAGGTTCGTCTGCTGCGCAATCGCCGTGATCACTTTCACCACCGCTCCAATCTCCGCGCTCGATTCTTTCAACTTGCCGATCGTCCGGTTGGTCCCCTCGGCCACTCTGACCGCCCCCAAGGTCATCTCCGTCGCCCTCTGCACCTCTTTTGCAATCTCTCCCAGGCTGGCCGACATTTCCTCGGCCGCCGTCGCGACCGCTTGGACACTTCGATCGGCCTGCTCCGTGGAGTTCGACACGGCACTGACCAGCCTTCGGGTTTCTTCCGAGCTGGCGGTCATCTGTTGGCCTGAAGCCGATACCTCTTCAGAGGCGGCCGAGACCTGAGCCGCCTTTTCACGGATCTGAAGGATCATCTTTCCGAGATGCTCGGTCATTCTGTTGAAGGCCTCCGCGAAGCGCCCGACCTCATCCGATCGAGCCGCGTCGGTCCGGACGGTCAGATCGCCGGAGGCGACCCGGCCGGCCACCTCTGAAATCCGCCTTAACTTCTCGATGATGAAGCGGGAGATCGAAAGAGAGATCGCCAGGCCCGCCGTCAAAAAGAACAGAGAGACCCCGAGCACCACCTTCAAGAGCAGCCCTTTGAGCCATCGCGACGCCTCTCCCAACGTCGCTGAGAATTCTTGCTCCAAACGGGTTAAGTCGGCATCAAGGTCATCCAGCTTTGTCAGCGTCGCGTCGACCGTCGAAGGAGCGGCCCCGCCGGAGGAGATCTCTCGGCGCAGCGTTTCCCCGATCGTTTGGAATTCGGAGATGAGGCGGTCTCCTTCCGCCCAGATCCGGATGGCCTTGTCGATATATTCGAGATGGCGGAATTGCCTGAATAAGAAGATTACCGTGTCATGGTCTTCCGGGTGGACCTTTCCCCCCATCAGCCCTTGAGCGGTCAATCTTAAGTCCGGATCCGGTTTCTCCAGCTCCAACCTGACCTTCTTATCGGAAAGCATCACCTCGAAAGCGTTCAAATAGGCCTCATAGTGCGCTTCATCCCGTGTCGCCGCATATCGAACGAGGTGATAAGCTCCCTCTTTTTGATGCCGCGACCAGATCCCCTCCGCGCCGACGTAGGCTCGGACCCCTGAAAGAAGCGTCATACTGAAATAACTGAGAAGGGAGATGCCGACGATCATCGAACAGTAAATCAGGATCATCCCGTATAACTTTTTTGAAATCGATCCCGCTGTCCTTATCTTCATCCCACGACCTTCTTATGAAGCATCGCCCTGATCCGGACGGCTACTCGTACCGGAATCGGCCGATGATCTCCTTGAGCTGCGTCGCCATTTTGGCCAAGTCTTCGGCCGACTTTTTTGTGTTCGCCGCGCCGGACGAAGTCCCCTTGGCCGCATTCGCCATCCCCAGGATGTTTTCGGCGATCTCGGAGCTCCCCTTCGCCGCCTCCGACACGCTGTGACTGATCCCGTTGGTCGTGACGGTCTGCTGCTCGACCGAGCCGGCGATGGACGTTTGAATGCCGTTCATCTGGCCGATGATTTCCCGGATCTGATTAATGGCGGCCACCGCCTCCTTCGTGTCGGCCTGAATCGACTCGATTTTCTGTCCGATCTCCTCGGTCGCTCTGGCCGTCTTCTTCGCCAAGTCCTTCACTTCATTGGCCACCACCACGAAGCCCTTTCCGGCTTCCCCCGCCCGCGCCGCTTCGATCGCCGCGTTGAGAGAGAGCAGGTTTGTCTGCTGGGCGATGGTGGTGATGACTTTGATCACATCCCCGATCTGGGTGCTGCTCTCTCCCAGCTTGCCGATCGTGACATGGGTCCCTTCGGCGAGGTTCACCGCCTGGGTTCCGACCTGAGCCGCCTCCCGCGCATTTTGTGCAATCTCCTTGATGCTGGCGTTCATCTCCTCCACGGCGGTCGAGACCGACTGCAAGCTCCGGCTCACCTCCTCCGCGGTGGAAGAAACCACGTCGGCCTGGGAGGCCGTCTGCTCGGCGTTCCCGCTCATCTGCTGGCTCACCGACACCAGATTCTCGGAAGACTGCGAGAGGACGTCCGAGCTGACTGAAATCGCCTTGACCGTTCCGCCCATCCGGTCGATCGCCCGATTTATCGCCTCCCCGATCTGCCCGATCTCGTCCCGCACTTCCATCGCGATTCGTCCGGTCAGATCTCCCTCCGCCATTCGATCGGTCACCTTCATCGCCTGTTCAACCTGATTTTTGACGGAGCGGATCACGACGAACGATAACGCGCCGAGGAGAAGAATGCAGGCGAAGACCACCAGGAAGATAAAGGCAAACGCCCGGGCCGCCTGTTTCTGATTCGCCCGCGCCGCATTAAACGCCTCCCCCATTTCTTTTTTCCACCGCGCCGTCAACCCCTCCAGTTGTCCCCTCACCTGTTTATACGATTCTTGCATCCGCTCCAGCAGCTCGATGAGGCTGACCCCCTTCTCTTTGCGGATCATCTTGAGCGACGTCTCCCGGGCGATCGCATAGTACCCGGTGAATTTCTTCTCCAGATCCTCAAACTCCGAGACAGAGTGAATCGTCGCTTTCCCCCCCCGGAGCCGGTCCAAAAAAACATCCCGGATCGCATCGGTCTTCTCAATCGCTTCGACGTCGTCGGCGGCCACCGCATCCTGGAGGCTGCGTTGGATGTTCGCAAGGACCGTTTCGAGATCGCGGCTCAACTCCAGCGCGGGAAAGTACTCGTTTTCAATCTGCGTCATCACATCCTGATCCGCATTGCGACCCATTTGGGTAAAGACCAAGATGAGGAGGAACGCCGCCGTCGCCAGGGACGGCATCAAAACGATCTTGTGTGTAAATTTCAGATGACGAAACACACTCGACTCCTTTCCTTTC
>SCUR01000286.1 GCA_004297235.1 Candidatus Manganitrophaceae bacterium
GACCCTTTCGCTCTCCGGGAACAGTTTGATCGGCAACGCGAATCTCATCACCAAAGTTTACTTTCCCCGTATTATTTTGCCGGTGACCCCCGCGCTCGTCGGTTTAGTCGATTTTGCGATCGGGTTTCTCCTCTTCATCGGGTTGATGGTCTATTATCAGTTGGCCCTGAGCTGGAAGCTCCTGTTATGGCCGGTGCTCATGATTCCCTTGATGCTTTTTACATCCGGATTAGGCACCCTTCTCTCTGCAATGAATGTCAAATACCGTGATATTAAATACGCCGTGCCGTTCATTATCCAGCTACTGCTCTTTGCGACCCCGGTCATTTACCCCGCAAGCGCGGTTCCGGAGCGTTTCCGGTGGTTGATTTCTCTGAATCCCTTGACCGGGCTTATTGAGGCCTTCCGCGCGGTTTGTTTGCCTGAGCGGCCGCTGGATTGGTCCGCCCTGGGGATTTCATTAGGTGTGACGTTGTGCCTCGCCGTAATTAGCGTGATATACTTTAACAAAGCTGAGGGATACTTCAGCGATATTGTGTAGATTTTAATGGGTGGTATATGGCTCAAGCGATTGTCGTAGAACATTTGGCAAAACAATTCAAGATCGGCCAGGTCCAGGGCAGCACGATGCTGCGCGAAGCGCTGGTCAATATGGTGAAATCTCCTTTTCGAAAATCGAGCGGGTCTCAGGAGATACTATGGGCGCTGAAAGACATCTCTTTTTCCGTCGAAGAAGGGGAAGTCCTCGGAATCATCGGCCGGAACGGAGCGGGTAAAAGCACGCTGCTTAAAATTCTCTCCCGGGTCACGCGGCCGACTTCCGGCTCCATCCGCGTCAACGGGCGGGTGGCGGCGCTGTTGGAGGTGGGAACCGGTTTTCATGAGGAGCTGACCGGTCGAGAGAATATCTACATGTGCGGGTCGATTTTGGGGATGCCCAAGAAAAGAATCGACGCGAAATTGGATGCGATCATCGACTTCGCCGGCGTGCAAAAATTCATCGATACGCCGATCAAACGTTACTCCAGCGGGATGCGGTTGCGGCTCGGGTTCGCCGTCGCCGCGAATTTGGAATCGAACATCTTGTTCATCGATGAAGTGCTGGCGGTCGGGGATGGAGAGTTTCAGAAAAAGTGCTTGCAGGCGATGGGGGACTTGCAGGGAAGCAAACGGACGGTTCTCTTCGTGTCCCACAACCTGGCCGCGATCGAACACCTCTGCTCGCGCGCCATTTGGGTGGACGGCGGGATCATCCGGCAGGACGGCACTCCGCGAGACGTCATCGAAGCCTATATGGCCACCTTCGCCGAGACGCGCCAGGAGGGTCTGGACCTCAGTGCGGTCACCTCTCGACGCGGAAGCGGCGATATCCGTTTTACGAAGATTGAATACTTGGATTCCAACAAGAAGGTTTCCGGCCTGATACGGAGTGGAGATCCTGTCGTGATAAGGCTTCACTACGAAGCGAAGAAACCACAAGACACCCCTATTTTCGGAGTTGAGATCCATACGCAATTAGGGACCCTTGTTGCGCAGATACACACTTACAATAGCGGGTTCGATATCGCCTATGTTCCCGTGGGAACCGGCTATGTCGATCTTGTCATCCAAGAGCTGAATCTGGTGCACGGACGCTATTACATCTCGCTTTTTCTGGCAAACCTGGGTCATGTTTATCATGACGTCCTGCAACATTGCGCCGTGCTGGAGGTCGAGCCTTCAAACCGCTATGGGTTAAACAGAGGAATCTCCGGTAATCCGATTATCGGTTTCTCGAGCAAGTGGGAAGCGGGATCTTTGGCTCCGCATTGATAATGAACCAGTTCTAAATTCATCATCCTTCCCGAGGGAAGCGCATAAACTCCTATTGAACTGAAGGAGCGCGTTGACCCGACAACCTTCAGGCGATCCGCTTGTTCCGTCCAAAAGAAGGGTGAAATCTAGTTTCGTGTAAAGGTGAATCTTATGTGCGGCATCGCCGGCTTGTATTTTCCAGATCGTCCAGAGCAATTAAGTGCCGATATCAAGCGGATGACGACCTGTCTCACCCATCGTGGACCGGACGATGAGGGATTTTACGTCGGACGCTCGGTCGCGTTGGGCCATCGAAGGCTGAGTATTATCGATTTAAAGACAGGCCATCAGCCGATTTTTAACGAAGACAAAGACACCTGCATTGTTTTTAACGGCGAGGTTTTTAACTTCCAAGAGTTAAAGACCGAACTGGAGAGAAAGGGACACCGGTTTTCAACGGTCAGCGATACGGAGACGATTCTCCATGCGTATGAAGAGTGGGGAGAAGCGTGCGTTCAGCGGTTTCGCGGGATGTTCGCTTTTGCTATCTGGGACGCCAAAAACGAATCGCTTTTTATCGCAAGAGACCGCTTCGGGATCAAGCCGCTCTTTTACGCCCAATACAATGGCAAATTTGCATTCGCCTCCGAGATAAAATCGATTCTTTCCGACCCTGCGATCGACCGGACGATCGACAATGAGGCTTTGGCCGCTTATTTTACGTTCTCTTACATTCCGGCGCCGTTGACCATCTATACGCAGATCAAAAAACTCCTTCCGGGCCACACCCTGGTTCTCAAGAGGGGGCAGGTCACGATCAGGAAATATTGGGATCTGACTTATCGGGCCGATCGGAGAAAGAAGGAAGAAGAGTTCATCGCCGAGTTTTTGGATTTATTGAAAGAGTCGGTTCGGCTCCGTTTGATCAGCGACGTTCCGCTGGGCGCTTTTTTGAGCGGGGGGATCGATTCGAGCGCCGTGGTCGCCGTGATGAGCGGGCAGCTCTCTTCGCCTGTGAATACCTTTACCATCGGTTTCGGAGGGAACACGGAGGGTTTTGACGATGAAAGAAAATATGCGAGGTTGGTCGCCCAACGATATCAGACGAAGCATCAAGAGTATGAGGTGTCGCCCAATATAGACGAATCGTTGGTCAACGGTATCGTTACTGCGTTTGACGAGCCCTTTGCCGACGATGGGATGATCCCTTCTTATTTCGTCAGCAAAATCGCGCGTGAAAATGTGACGGTCGCCTTATCCGGGTTGGGAGGGGATGAAGCGTTCGGCGGTTATGAGCGCTACCTTGGCTTTCAGATCAGCCGCTACTATAACGCTTTTCCCGGTTTCGTTCGAAAAGGGGTCTTTCAAAAAGTCATCGAGAGGATGCCGGAAAAATCGTTGGGCGGTGTAAGGGTGAATCACCTGAAGCGGTTTGTCCGATCCTCTTCGTTGAGCGAGGGGGAGCGATATTTGGGATTTGTCTCCAAAATCGGCGAGCGACATCAGAGCGCCTTTTTCTCCGATGGCGGCCTGAACTTTCATCAGGCGTTCGAGCCGTCAAAGAAGCAGTTTCTAAGCTACTTTGATTCGGAGAATGCCGATGAGGTGATGAACCGGGTCTTTTACTGCGACATTAAGACCTATCTCCCCGACGATATTCTTGCCTGCACCGATCGGATGAGCATGCAGCATGCCCTGGAGGTGAGGGTTCCTTTCCTTGACCATAAACTGATGGAGTTCAGCGCGACGATCCCGCCGGAGATGAAGATCAAGTGGCTTCAAAAGAAGCATCTGTTGAAAAAAGCGGTCTCGCCCCTTTTGCCGCCGGCGGTGCTGCAACATAAAAAGCAGGGTTTTGTCGGCCCAATGAACCGGTGGCTTCAAAATGAATTAAAAGCATTTACATTGGACAAACTGTCCGATAAAAATCTAAAGAAACATGGTTTGCTGAATGCCCGCACCGTCCGGACGATATTGGACGAGCATTACCGTGGGACCGAAACAAACGATACCTTGATTTGGTCGTTGCTTGTTTTTCAGTCTTGGTTTGATTTGTACATGCATTAATTGGGAACATTATTTTTACTGGCGAGATTCGATGTCTTTCATCACTGCTTTATTTTGGCTTTCCGGGTTTTTTATCTTCTACTCCTATTTCGGCTACCCGCTTTTGCTGTGGCTGATCGCCTCTTTCAGCAAGCGGCCGGAGGCGGGGGCTCGAAAGGCGTTTGAGCCGAAGGTGACCCTCTTCATCTCCGTTTATAACGAAGAGAAGTCGATCGAAGAAAAAATAATGAACACGCTCGATTTAAATTATCCCAAGAAGTCGCTTGAAGTCGTCGTGATCTCGGACGGCTCGACCGATCGAACCGATGCGATCGTCTCCAAATACGCCGATCAAGGGGTGCGGCTCAGACGGTATGAAGGGCGGATCGGAAAAACGGCGTGCCTCAATCAGGCGGTCCCGCTGGCGGAAGGAGAGATCATCGTTTTCTCCGATGCGAACTCCAAGTATGATCGAGAAGCGATCCGGGAGCTGGTTCATCATTTTCAGGACCAACAGATCGGCTTTGTGACCGGCATGACGAAGTACATTTCCAGCCAAGATGATTCGTCCGATTCGATCGGGCTCTACTGGAAAATTGAAAAGGTGACCAAGGAGCTTGAAAGTAAAATCGGCTCGTGCATCGGCGCCGACGGGGCGATCTTCGCGATACGGAAGGGGCTCTATCAGCCGCTGAAGGCGTATGACATCAATGATTTCGTGATCCCGCTGCGGGTGATCGAGCAAGGTTATCGGGGGAGACTCGAGAGCGGCGCTTTTTGTGTTGAAGAGACGGCCGGGGGGAGCAAAGAGGAGTTCGGCCGGCAGGTTCGAATTACAAATCGAACCATCCGGGCGATTGTGAACCATCGCCACCTGCTCAATCCCTTTGGCTACGGGCTGCTCTCCTTCAAGCTTTTGTCCCATAAGGTTTGCCGTCTCTTTGTTCCGTTTCTGATGTTCGTTTTTCTCATCGCGAATCTTCTTCTGGTCTCGCAGGGGGCGTTTTACCGCGTCGTTTTTTACGGGCAGCTCCTCTTTTATGTTTTGGCCGCTCTGAGCAGCTTGAACTTGAGGATTTCATTTTTGTCGAGAATTTCCTCCGTCTCGCATACGTTTACAATGGCGAATCTGGCGATCGTCTCCGGCTGGGTCAAATACCTGAAAGGGGAGACGGCTGTTGTCTGGGTCCCTTCGCGAAAATAAAGGAATCATAGAATGAAAATGATCGGGGTTGTCGGAGCGCGGCCGAACTTCATGAAAATGGCGGCCCTTTTAAATGCGGTAGACGCTCATAACAAACAGAAAAAGGAGCCGAAAATTTCGAGTCTCCTCGTCCACACCGGCCAACACTACGATGAGAAGATGTCCGATATTTTTTTCAGGATGCTTCAGATCCCGAGCCCCGATATCAATCTGGAGGTCGGCTCCGGCTCCCATGCAGTGCAGACCGCCGAGATTATGAAAAAGTTCGAGCCGGTTCTGCTGGAGCATCGGCCGGACCTGGTGGTCGTCGTCGGTGATGTCAATTCAACGATCGCCTGCGCGCTGGTGGCCGCGAAACTGGGAATCAAAGTCGCCCATGTGGAGGCCGGCCTGCGGAGCTTCGATCGGACGATGCCGGAAGAGATCAACCGGGTCCTCACCGACGCGATCTCCGATCTTCTCTTGACCTCGGAGAGAGGGGCGGAGGAAAACCTTTTAAAAGAAGGAATCGCCAAGGAGAAGATCTATTTCGTCGGGAACACCATGATCGACACCCTCTTAAAACATAAGCGGAATGCCGACCAATCAAAGATTCTTTCCCAGTTAGGGTGTGTGGAAAAAGAGTATGCCGTTCTGACCCTTCATCGTCCCTCCAACGTCGACGATCCGGCGCTGCTTAAGGAAATATTCGGCGCGCTCAATGAAATTACAAAAAAAATCAAGGTGGTTTTTCCGATCCATCCGAGGACAAAAAAGGAGATCGAGAGAAACGGAATCGCTTTAAGCGAGAAGATCGTTCTTTGCGAGCCCCTGGGGTATCTCGATTTTTTAAAACTGGTTTCCAGCGCTCGGTTCGTATTGACCGATTCGGGAGGGATTCAGGAGGAGACGACCGTCCTGGGAGTTCCCTGTCTGACGATCAGAGAAAATACAGAGCGGCCGTCGACCTTAACCGACGGGACCAATACATTGGTCGGCACGGATCGGGAGAAGATCGTCAAAGAAAGTTTTGCCATTCTAAACGGCGCCACTCGGGCGCACCGTCTCCCTGAACTTTGGGACGGCAAGGCGGGGGAACGAGTGATCGACGTCCTGACCCGATATTTTTCGAAATAAGGCATATGCCGGCACAAACGGAACAGAAGATATTGATCATCGCGTATCATTTTCCTCCCGACAACAAAGTCGGAGCGAACCGGCCCGCGAAATTCGCGAAGTATTTGTCTCGGTTCGGCTGGCGGCCGTATGTCCTGACGGTCAAGGAAAAATATATCGAGGGTAAGGACAACGACCGTTTGAAAGAGGTGGAGGATCTTCCGATCTTCCGGACGTCGGTTTGGCCGACGCCGCTTGATCTTCTGGTGCAAGGGAGAAACAGCCTCGTCCGTTTGCTGCGGAAAAAAGAGAACGCAAAAGTACCGCGGCCGTCGGGGGCTATTGTTCCAAGTCAGGAAAAGAGACCGAGCGGCGGCCTTCGTTCATTTCTGCGTTCGATGAAGCGGTATTTTATTTCTATCTTTGCCGTGCCGGACGAAGTCAACGGATGGTTTGTCCCCGCTGTTTGGAGAGGTTATTGGCTGATTAAAAAAGAGGGAATCGGGGTCATCATGACCTCTTGTCCTCCGAGGACAACCACATTGATCGGCCTTGCGCTTTCAAAATTGACCGGCGCGAGGCTCTTGACCGATTTAAGAGACCCCTGGTTCCTCCTGGGAGGAAAGCCGAAGCACCTCCGGTGCCAGCTCACCGACAAGGTGGAATTGTGGCTCGAGAAAAAAATCATGGAAGATTCGGACAAGGTGATCACGACGACCGAGCAGTATACCCATTTTCTGCATGCTCACTACCCCCGGATTCAGAGAGACAAATTTTACACGCTTCACAACGGGTATGATCAGGAAGATTTTGACGGCCTTGCGACGCCCGAGCCGAACAAAAAATTTACACTCGTCTATTTGGGGACCTTTTATTTCGCCCGCACACCGAAAGAGTTTCTTTGCGCCTTGAGCGCGCTCTTCAAAGAGCAGTCGATTCCACCGGGTGAAATAGAAGTGAACTTTTTCGGCAATGTAAAATCGGCCGGCGGGGATCAAGTGGAGAACCTCATTCAATCATACGGGTTGTCGGGATCTGTTTCTCTCCGGGAGACGCTCCCCTATAAGCAATCGCTTTTTCAAATGAAGCGGTCGGATCTGCTCCTTCTTTTTGCTCCGGATGACGACGAGCAGAATTATGCGATTCCTGGAAAGACATTCGAGTATATCGGTGCCGGGAAAACAATCTTATGTATCGGAGATAAGGGGGCGACGGCGGAGTTAATCAGGAAAACCGGAACCGGCGTCGTCGTGAATGCCAGCAGGGTCGATGAAATAAGGGACGCGATTCGGGATCTGTACTTTCATTGGAAATCGGGCCGGAAATTCGAGTCGACCTTCGATCGACGCGGCTTCGAGCGAGGAGCGTTGACGCGCGAACTCGTGCAGCTTCTTGTTCCAGAAGAGAGTGGGACTGTTCTGAAATGACCATGATCGCCCTTTTCATTTACATCATCGGAACCTATTTCCCTCTCATCTACACCTATGTGCCGTTGCTGGGAGCGTTGAAGGTCGTATTGGTGGCCGGGATTGTCCTCGTGTTCGGTTTTATCGGAACGTACGGTCAGTATCGCAATCCCACCGCTTACAAAAATTCGATCGTTTATTGTTGGGTCATTTTTTTGGCGTTCATGATGTTTGGGATCTTCGTCTCTCTCGATAAAGGGATGACGCTTGACGCGTTCCTGGCGAACCTTAAAGTCTTTTTCATCTTTCTGGTGATGATTAAGATCGTCGATTCTCTGGAGAAACTGGAGCGGGTCCTCGCCGTCTTTACCCTTTGCGGCGTTGGGATGGGAATCAGCGCTATCTACAATTATGTGTTCGGCACCGAAACATTGACCGGCGGCCATAAATTGTCGGACACATACAGAGCTATCGCGCTTAGGGGTGGGCTTTTTGGCGACCCGAACGATTTGGCGCTTCTGTTCAATTCTGTTTTGCCGTTTGCAATTTATTTTCTTCTGGTTAAGGAAAAGAAGACAATCCATTTACTGGGGGTCGTCATTCTTGTCTTGGGAACCATGCTCAGTTATTCAAGGGCCGGGTTCCTGGGGCTGTGCGTCACCGGCTTGATGTTCCTCTTCTTTTTCAAGGTTCGAATGAAATATTTCGTTTACTTATTGGCGTTTGCAATTCTGTTTTGGTCTTTCGCGCCGGAAAGCTACAAGGAACGAATCAGGTCGATCACTGCGTGGGAGGTCGATGAGGAGACCGGCAAGACCGGCACCCGGATGGATGCCTGGAAGGATGGGCTGGTTGCAGGGCTGGAACATCCCATATTGGGAGTCGGGGCCGGTGCGAGCGTCTATGTGAACGGGACGAGGCTGCAGGATTGGCATCAGACGCACAATGCGTTCGTACAGGTCTTCATTGAAATCGGAACGATCGGGTTCGCTATTTACCTTTCTCTGTTTGTCCTCCCCTATAAACAATATAAGCGCTATTCCAGAAACATCGATAAAAGGAAGATGCATCAATTGGATATCCTCTACAAAATGATTATCATCAGTCTTGTGGCGTTTGCCTCAACCGCTTTCTTTACGCCGAACGCATACTCTCCGCTGCTCTTCATGCTGACGGCGCTGGCGGTGATCGGATCGGAAGCGATGAAAAAAGAATCGAATGCGCTCAAGGTCTCTGCGGCCCGGGTGCTGGTTCCTCAAGCGACGGGATAGAGTGAAATGAATGCCAAGAATCGGCCATCGTTGGGGGAAAAAAAGAAGATCGTCACGGTGATCAGACACCCGACTGGGGGGGAACGGACCTACCTCAAGTATACCTACAAGCGTTTGGACAGGAACAAGTACCATTTCATCGTCTTGACGATTCGCGCCGAAGAGATCGGTCAGTTAAAACAGGATCTGAAGGAGCTCTCTTCCGAATTCGTCGAGATGGAGAAATTCAATCTTTCTTTTTTTTACCGTCTCTTTCGAATGCTCTTTAAGCGAGAAGCGCATCTGATTCACTCGCAAGGTTACGCATGCGGGGTTCTCTCCTCTTTCCTCAATTTATTTTTTAGGGTCCCGCACGTCATTACCTTTCATGGAACCTTCGACAGTCAGGCGTTTAGAGGACGATTTGCCTTCATTCGTAAAAAGATCATTCAGTTCCTCCTTTCCCGGGCCGACTATATCAATGTGGTAAGCGAGGATGCCAAGGCGAACCTGATCGAATACTTCCCCGGAATGAGACGACACCTCCCCAAAATTGTCGTGATTGAGAACGGAATCGACGTCGGTTTTTTCAGGGAGGAGTTGAAGGGGCAAAAGAAACTGTCGGAGATTAAGGGGATCGACGAAGATTCATTCGTCATCGGCTATTTGGGAAGGTATATGCCGGAGAAAGGCTTTCCCGTTCTGATCGATGCGATTGAGCGACTCGCGAAAACTCCGGCACCGATCAAAAATCTCAAAGTGCTTGCGCTCGGCTGGGGATCGTTTATCCGGGAATATCAGGCGCTGATTAAAGAAAAAGGGCTCGCAGATCATTTTGTTTTTATCGAATTTCAACCGGATGTGCGGTGGATTTTAAGACAGATCGACGTTCTTGTGATCCCCTCATTACGCGAAGCGTTCGGATTGGTTGCGCTCGAAGGTCTCGTTTCCGGCACCCCGATCATCGCCTCCGACTGCGTCGGTCTGCGGGAGGTTCTAAGGGGAACTCCCGCCCGCATGGTGAAAGCGGGTGATCCGAAAGATTTGGCGAATGCCATTTTGGATATGAGAGCGAACCCGGAGAGGGAGCGATTCATCCGTTTCATCCCGGAAGTGGTGAAAAGATTTGACGTCGGAGTGACTGCGGAAAAACTGGACGTGCTGTTTCAACGCGCAGGGCAAAAGCAGGGTGAGACGGCCGGATGAATCAAGATATGAAATTTGATCTTCATATTCACTCTCATAAGTCCTACGATTCCGTGGCGTCGGTGCAGAACATCATCCGCAACGCGAAAAGGCAGGGGTTGAGCGGCATTGCCATGACCGACCATGAAGTGCTCGCCTCGGAGGATGTTGTCGATCTGGCGAAAGAAAACAACATCTGGATCATCCGGGGGATTGAGGCGAAAACGGACATCGGCGATATCATCGGGCTCTTCGTCTCAAAAGAGATAAAAAGTAGGAAGGCCGACATTTTAATTGATGAAATTCATGATCAAGGGGGGATCGCGATTCTGGCCCATCCATTTAAATATATGAAGCGGATCGATCATTATCCGACGAAATTAATCGAGAAAATGGATGCGATTGAAGTCGTCAATGCGCGTTGGGAAGATCTTCGTCTTTTTCCGAAAAATCAGATGGTCCATAAATTATTATCGGCCGTGCAGGGTCGGAGCGCCGGAAGCGATTCTCATTTTCCGCTCGAGGTCGGAAGAGCCTACTGGACGACCCCGCCTCTTTCCTCTCCCGAAGAATTGAAAGAGAGCATCCGCGCCAACAAGGGGGAAGCGATCTCCGCCTCTTTTTCGAAATGGTTGGACGGTCCCAGTCAGTTTGTAAAGTTCTTAAAAAAGCCGACATTAAAACAGATTGCCCGGATGGCGTATTGGTCCTCGAGACGGGTGGTTGTTGGAAAGAGAACCATTCCAAATGAATAAACGGCCGCTGGAGGGGATCAAAGTTTTAACGACCGATCCGGAAAAGCGGATCGGGCTCTATGCCGTCCGGTATCTCGGGCGGGCGGGGGCTGAGGTCAGCAGCATCGGAGAGCGGAATGAGGCGAAAGAGCCGATCGGTTTTTTATCCAAGTATCTGAAAACGAAAATCGAAACGAACGGAGGAAACTTTTTACTTCAGCTTAAAGATTATTTGATCAAGCATTCGCGGGAATACGACCTGATCCACCCGATTGATATTTCGAAAATGCTCTGTGTTTTGGATACCGACAAGGAGTTTCATCTCAATGGCAGGTACCTCCTTCCGAAAAGAGAGAGCCTCGTCATCGCGGATAACAAGGAGTTGCTGGCGAAGCATGCGCACGACGTGGGGTTAAATTGTCCGAAGACCTTTTCTCGAATCGCTCCGGAGGAGATTAAAGATCTTTCCGCCGAGCTGACCTATCCGTCGATCATCAAATTCAGAGGAGATAACCGGGAGACGCATTGGAGTCCGGAGGAGCGTTACAGCATCGTCGATTCGCCCGAGAAATTGGTCTCTGAATACCGGCGAATGCATGAAATCGAAAGATACCCGGTCATTCAGGAATACATTCGGGGAGGAGGGTTCGGATATTTCGCCCTTTTCGACCGAAACAGGAAGTTAAAAGCCCAGTTTTGCCATGAGAGAATCAGGGAATATCCGATTGCCGGCGGCCCGAGCAGTTGCTGCGAGAGCGTCTATGATCCTGATTTAATCCAAATCGGAAAAACATTGGTAGAATCATTGGAATGGACCGGTTTGGCGATGGTGGAGTTTAAGTTTGACGAGGCGCGCAAACAGTATTTTATCATCGAAATCAATCCGCGCTATTGGGGGTCATTGCCGTTGGCGGTGGAAAGCGGGGTGAATTTTCCTCTCTTGCACGCGCAATCGGCCCTGGAGATCGATTATGAGCCGGTGCTCGAATACCAGGTCGGAGTTCGACTTCGCTTTCTTGATAAAGATCTAAAATCGATCCTGAGTCACATGAGGTCGGATAAAACAAACGCTCGAAAGAAGATGAGTCTCTTCCTGGAGGTTTTTAATCCGTTTATCAAAGAGGGGTTTATCGCTTTTGATGACCTCGGCCCCTTGTTGAGAAGCGTGTTCCCTAAATAGGTCTAAACATAACCGATGAGTCAGCGTCTTAAAATATTATTTCTCACGAATCGAAGCCCTTTGCCGATCACCGACGGTCAATCGAGGCGGACCTATAACATCTTGAAGGGGTTGGCGGAGCGGCACGAGGTTTATCTCCTCTCCCTTCAAAATCCGGACGAACCGTTGGATGAAAAGAGCCTCCTCGGTCTAAAATCGATTTGTGCCCATGTCGAGCTCCATCCGGGGCCGTCGAAGAAGGTCGGTTTCTCAATGGCGGTCCGTCTGCTGGGGAGCCTGTTTTCGCTCGATCCGTATACGATTTGGCGGCACTATTCCCGGTCGTACCTCGACAGAATTCATGCGCTTGTCGATACGTTTCAGTTCGATCTGGTTCACTGCGACATTTTGCCTCTTGCTTACACGATGAGAAGCGTCCACGGTGTGCCGAAGGTTTTCACCGACCACGACGTCAGTTACCTGAAAGCGTTCCGGATGGCTCAACAGAGCGGCAACCCCTTTTTCAAGCTATTTTTATCTCTGGAAGCGATCAAGGTGAAACGGTTGGAGAGCAGAATTTTTAAAGAGGTGGACATCGGGATCGCCGTCTCCGAAGTGGATAAAAAAGCGTTGATGGCATTGTGCCCGGAAGGAAAGATCGAGGTCGTGGAGAACGGGGTCGATACAAAAGAGTTTAAGCCGGTTTCTCAAGAGGTCGTGGAGAACTCGCTGGTCTGGGTCGGAGGGTTCGACAATTATCCGAACCGGGAAGGAATTTACTTTTTCTTGGAAGAGGTTTATCCGCTCATTCGGGAGAATGTCCCCGGCGTCCGCATCGATCTGGTAGGAGGGGGGGTGACCCCTCGTTTAAGAGAAATCGCGTCGGCCGATCCGTCGATCCACATCGCCGGCTATGTAAACGACCCTTTACCTTACATTCAAAAGGCGGCTCTGTTCATCGTCCCGATCTTAAGCGGAAGCGGCACCCGTCTCAAGCTCTTGGAGGCGATGGCCGCAGGAAAAGCGATTGTGACGACCCGTGTCGGTTGCGAAGGGATCGAGGGGGTGAATCGGAAGCATTATCTCATCGCCGATGAATCGTCCGATTTTGCAAAATACGTCGCCGAAATTTTAAAAGATGCAAACCTCCGCCTGCACCTCGGCGCCCATGCAAGA
>SCUR01000287.1 GCA_004297235.1 Candidatus Manganitrophaceae bacterium
CGAGAAGGCCCGTTTCTCTTGGGGCATGGCCGGCGTCTCTCCAGGACGGGAAAAATTCCTGGGGAGCATACGTGGTTCTTAAGAAAAGATCAAGACGAGATGAGACCAAGGGGGAATGAGGGTGGGAGCCATTCGGAATCGGAAAATGATTCTTTAAGACGTTGATTCCTCATTGAGCGATTCCTATCCTCTCAACGCGCGCCGCGGGTGCGTGGCGGGACGGGGCGGCCGCGAGGGGGCGGGCGCCGGAGGGCTATTGGGAGCCGGAGGGGCCATCGGGAAAATAGAGAGACCTTGCCGAGGGGCGAGCGGGGTCAGGGAATGAAGGGTCGGGCCATTGTTCGAGAACGAGCGGGAGGCGCCGCCGCGAAGGTGACGCTCCGGCCGCGGAAACACGGCGGGAGGCACATGGATGCGATGATCGAAACGCGGCGGCGGGACGATGAAAACCGGAGGGAAAGGATCGACGAACGGTTCGGCGAAGGGGCCGTTGATCCAGAACCGGCCGTGAACCCGATCGGTGAAGCGGTGGGCGATGCGATCCCGGTCGAGAAAAACAAACCGGCCGCCGTGGCGCTGATTGAGGACGAAAAAGCCGGTGCAACGGACCCCGTTCCAAACAAATCCCGGCTCCACCGGAACCCAGACATACGACGAGACGATCTGCACCGGCGGCGGTTGAATCAGGATCAACGGAGGGGAGTCGACGAGGGTGGAAGCGGCCCGATCGGAAAGAACGTCGCCGCCGGCGGCGATCGGAACGTTGAGCAGCGCCGCCGTCGCATCGAACGCAAGGAGCGCCTCCTCCGGCTGAATCGAAAGGACCCCCCGCTGCGCGGCGGAGACGGTCAGCGCGCGAAGGCGCGCCGCCAGCTCCGGCGTCATCGGCTCTTCAAATTTCCATCGCCCCAACGGCGGGATCACCCGGATCTGCGTGAGCAGATCGGCCGCCTCTTCCACCGTGAGATCGCGCCCCAACCCCAGCTCGCCGGCGAGCGCCACCACAAAACGCCCTTCGGTGACCCGATTCTCTTCCGTCGCCGTGACCGGCATGGGAGCCGGCGCCGGCGCGACCTCGGTTTTAGGCGGCTCCGGGACCGCTTTCGCCACGGTCGATTCAGGGATGCGGGGCAGATCGGGCAAGACCTCGACCTTCACATGGGGGGGGACATTGTCGCGGCTGTTGGTGGCGTTGAGGACGCCGTCCGAATCTCTCCAGGTATAGATCTCCGCCCCCGCCGGGCTCCAAAGCAAGGCGAGGAACATCAACGCTGAAATGATCTTAAATAAAG
Organism: Candidatus Manganitrophaceae bacterium; assembly: GCA_004297235.1. Classification (GTDB taxonomy): domain Bacteria; phylum Nitrospirota; class Nitrospiria; order SBBL01; family Manganitrophaceae; genus Manganitrophus. The sequence goes on from SCUR01000287.1 coordinate 1,293, forward strand.
GAGACCGTCGAATTCCCATCGAGAACCCTCTCATAAAATAATTATAAGACGGACGGAGGCGGGAATCAACAAAGGATACGAGACGGGTAGTGTCCTCATTTGCGAGTTGCGGATAGTTGAAATGGGGCTCCGCCCCAAACCCCACGCGATTGCGGAATTCGGATTGCGGAGTTTAGATAGTGTCCTAAGATAATTATAGAGATTGTTCAAAGAATAAAGGACATTAGAATGGGACTTCGCCCCAAGCCCCACCGCGGGGCCGTCTTGCAACGGCCCCTTCGGATTCCCCGTGCAGCAAGGGGTGCCCCCTTGCCACCCCACGGTCACATCTTGCACAACGCGCGGAAGGACACCGCGGATTGTGCTTCAGACAATGGTGACCTGATTTGGTAGGTG
>SCUR01000030.1 GCA_004297235.1 Candidatus Manganitrophaceae bacterium
ATAGCCCTTTGGTTTTTGCAACGGCCCGTGGGCGGACGGTAGGCGGACAAGCCTCGCTCTTGCTTGTCTTCAAATAGGGAGCGGATCTGCCGGGTGGGGTTGAACTTATGAAAGAAGGCTGATGACTTCCCGAACCCCGCGAACCCGCCGGGCCATCTCAACGATGTCTTGCCTTTCTTGATTGTTTCCGACGGCCCCCTTGAGGGTCGTCACCCCATCCTGGCTCATAATCTCAATCGCCGCCGTGTTGAAAAAGCGTCCCAGCTCGCTCCGGACCCGCTGCGAGAGGATTTCATCGCTGATGGTCGTCTCCTCGGGGGCGGTCTTCTCCCGCAGCTCGCGGATCGTTCCTTGAACGCGACTGCTCTGCTGCCGGGTCTTTCGGGCCAGATCTTCAAACCAGACACTGAGACGATTCATCCAAGCTTGATATCTCTGCGCGATCAACGCCCGGCTGCTTCGTCCGGTTCGGGGGGCGAACAGGATGCCGAGGGTCAAGCCGGCGAGTAACATGGTGGTGCGGGAAGGCAAAACGGAGGGGAAAAACGATCTTCTTGCTCCAAACGTGCGCGCCATGGGGAGACCTCCTTCTATATCTTTATTGCGCTAACGAAACAGCCGTGATTTATCATTCTTGAGCAGGGCGATGAGATCCTGATAAATCTCGACCGCGCCGGCCTCCCGAAGCGACTCCTCGGAAAATCCCCCGGTGAGGACTGCAATCGCCGGGAGCCCGATCTTATTGGCGGCCAAGACATCATAGGGGGTGTCGCCGAGAACGACTGCATCGGAGGGTTTCCAATGAAAGCGATCGAGCGCGAGATGAAACAGATCGGGATAGGGTTTGGTCCGGGCGACATCGTCGCCGGTGATGATATCCCGCACGCAACGTTCGATTCCGAGAAGACGGACATAGTGCGTCGCCTCCCCCATCCCGCTGGAGGTGACGAGGGCAATCGTCTTCTTGTCATGATGAAGCCGCTCGAAAAGGGGGATCACCCCCGGAAGGGGCCGGATCCGATCGAAATACTTATTTTTAAAAATTTCCTTCTTCCGCTTGTGAATCCGGGTTCCCATCTCGGAGAGCTGCTCCGGGGTGAGGAACTGGGGGAGCAGCTGATCGGCCCCCTTTCCGATCGCACACCGGATCTCCTCCCACTTCACATGAATCCCGAATTCCCGGAAGGCCTCCTGCCAGGCGTTCGCATGCGCATCGTTGCTGTCGACCAGCGTTCCGTCTACATCCGAAATCACTCCTTTGATCATCTCACCGAAGTCCTTTCACGGAAAAGAAAGATCACGCCGCCTTTCGCCGGACCGCCGGGATTTCCACGACCGCCTCTTTCAAGAAACGGGGATAGGCCCCCAGGCTGAGGCCAAATGCAATATGCGCCAGCGCAAAGGGAATCGGCGGGGCCGCCGCCAGCCAGGGATTGATTACCGGAAGAATCCCGAACTGCATGATCACCCAGATGGAGAGGGAGAAGATGACCCCCCACGCCATCGCCGCGCCGTAGTTGAGATAGCCCCCCAGCCAGACAAAAAAGACCCCCCACGCCACCGACATGATCAAATGGATCAGCAGACCGGCGAAGACCGGCCCGAATTGAAAGCCGGGGCCCGCGAGCGCCTCTTCGCCGAGAATAGTCGCGGCCACCAGTTTCATCGGGCGCCAAGGATTCCCCTGGAGGAGCGCAAAGAAGACCGCGACCGCCGCCATCATCACCCCGCCGATCAGGCCGGAGAAAATTCCGGGAGGGGTCGATTCTCGGAGGGAGATCGGTTCACTGGGAAGGGTTACCCTGGCTGGATTCATCGGCGTCTCCTTTTATTCTATATGGGGCCGGCGCTAGAAGAAAACAGGTGATGATCGATATTCACCTTCGGTGCGCCAACTCCACACCCTATCCGATTGGGTTGTGCCTATGATTTTCTCTCCGGTACACGGTAAATGCCGGGAGGGTGAATCGGGACGAAGGACCTCGTCAACAACTGGTGGAACGACCTCCTCATCGCGTAAGATCTCTGTTCCTTCCCGAGCCGAGAGGTCCTTCGTTTTTCAATAAATGGCAATCAAATCGTGTTTATATTTATCGTAAGGAATTAAAGAAGGAGCCGTCAATGCTTCCAATGGAGGAGGCGCTTCTCGCTCCATCGGGTTATTTCCCGAATCGGATGGAGGGGGGCCAGTAGTGTCCTAATTTGCGAGATGCGAATAGTTGGAATGGGGCGTTGCCCCAAACCCCACCGTGGGGCCGCCACGCCGCGGCCCCTCCGGCTTCCCCGGGCGCCGGGGTGAACCCCTGGACCCCACGGTCGAAACTCGCACACTCACAGAAGAGCACTGTGATTGTGCTTCAAACAGTCGACCTTCTAAGGTAGGTGAAACGTCTGGACAGAAGGAACGCAGGAATGCTGGTACAAGCAGTCCCTCCAAGCGCGCAGGCTCGGTTAGGTTTTAAATAAAAGAGCAAAGAGGCTGCGCGTGTGCGGCCTGCGGACGCGATACACCCGCGTACTTTGATAGACGTTTCACCTACCCAATCAGGTCGCCTGCCGAAGCGCAATCCACGATGCTCTTTCGTGGTTGAGCGAGTTGCGACCGTGGGGGTGCTGGGGGGTATCCCCCCGCTGCCCTGGGAATCGAAAGGGGGGTGGGCAAGCACCCCCCGTCGTGGGGCTTGGGGCAACGCCCCATTCCAATGTCCTTCGTTCTTTGAACAATCTCTATAATTAAATTAGGACACTACCAACCGGTCCCGCCGGGCTTATGGTCCCTTCTCGAGAAGGCCGCTTGCAATGGCGATCAATCCGAGGGCCCGCTCCACCGGGGCGTTGCGAGCGGTCGCCGTTTTCAAGGCCGTTTGGGCCTCTCCGCGTTTCGTCTGCTCCTCCAAAACGGCGGCGAGCGCCGTCGACTTGGCCGGCTCATATTGAATCTGCTCAACGCTCTTCAGCGCTCCGTCGAGATCCCCGCTCTGCGCTTGCTTCGCGGCGACCCGCCCCAACGCCATATCCCGTCTGAGAAAATCTTTGGCGTCGATCGACAAGGCGCTCTTCAAGGCGCCCGGAAGGTCCCCCGCCTCCAGCTGGGCGTCGACCGTCGGAAGGAGCGTTTCATTCTGACCCCAGTGGTCCTCGATCCGCTTCTTTGTTTCAAAGGCCGCTTTCAAATCTCCCAGCTTCGCCTGCGCGATCGACAAGGCGCTCAGCTTCCGATTTTTGATCTCCCCCTTCGGCAACGCGTCGCCCTCGGAGAGGGCCGCCCGGAGAATCGTCGCGGCGGAGCCGCGGTCGCTCCTCCCCTGCACCTCCGCCATCGCTAGGAGAATATCGATCCGCTCTCCGATCCGGAGCTCTTTCTCTTTGATCGAATCGGATTCAATCAGCGCCAGCTGAAGCAGCTTCATCCCGCCGTGCGGATCGCTTCCCGCCCGAACAAAACCGATTTCGCGCAGGCCGGAAATCCGCGATCGCACGTTCCGCTCCCCCGTCAACACCTCGTACGCTTTCTTCAACGTCGCTTCCGTCCCCTGCTCGTCTTTGGCGGCCTGCTGGTCTTTCGCAATCGACACGAGTTTCTTCACCGGCTCCACCGGATCGACCGCCTGGACGGCGCGCTCGAACGCTTTCTCGGCGGCCGCGCGATCTCCCCGCTCGGCCAGCGCCTTCGCCACGACACTCAATGCGCGATGGTGGTTCTCCGCGGCGAGGAGCGCCTGCTGAAGGGTCCTGCGGGCCCCCGGCGCGTCGCCGCTCTTCGCCTGATCACCGGCGAGGGTCACGAGAAGATTCACGCGGCGGTAAGGATCCTCCATCGGTTCGGAGCGCTCGACGGCTTGCCGGATCAATTCGGTCGCCGCCGGACGGTTTCCCAGCTTGCCTTGAACCACCGCCGCGCGCCCGAGCAGCCGGGCCTGGTCTTCGGGGTTCTCGATTTGATCGATGCTGCGGACCGCCTCGGCGACCAGCTCCGCGGGGCGGATCTCTTCTCCCCGGCCCGCCTGCGCAAGGAGAACGACCATCATCGATGCCGTCAACAGATATCGTAAGGGATGCTTCATCTCTCTCGATCCGGAGGGAGGGGTTTGCGCCTTTCTTCTCAAGCCGGGATTATAACGGAAACAGAGGGAAGAGATAAATAGAGAAGTAAGCGAATGTGGAGTGCGGATTGGGAAGGCGGAGTTTAAAAACGTTGAATCCGGCCCCATCTCTCACGCTGCCTTCCGCACTCTCTTTCGGACCTGACGCGGTCCATGATCGTCTTGCCTATAGATCAAAAGCGGCCACTCGTGGACAGAAGGGACGCAGGAGAATTTGTACGCGCGGAGCGTCTCAGCGCGCAGACGCTTTCTTTTCCTCCTCACCGTCTCTCTGTATTCCTTCTTCTCCCTCCGGGCAATGAAAATAAAAACGCCCCGACCCGGAGTCGCTCCGGTCGGGGCGTTTTTTCGTGCAGGACTTGCCTTTTAGGACACGAGTCTCACGTTGGCGGCTTGTGGGCCCTTCTGGCCTTGGGTCACCTCGAATTCGACTTCATTTCCCTCTTCGAGGGATTTGTAGCCTTCGCCGGCGATGGCGGAAAAATGGACGAACACATCCGCTTCCCCATCATTTCGGGTGATAAATCCGTAACCCTTGCTGCCATTGAACCACTTCACTTTGCCTGTTACCATTGTTTGCTTCTCCACTAAGATTGTTTTTGCGCCCACTGCCTACAACGTGTTTTAAATAAAAAAGCCGCAGTCCTTGAGAGGGATGCGGCTTTCGATTACCTTACGACACCTTCTACAATGAGCTGTCTTCACTATACACGGCACTTCAGGCAAAGTCAAATATATTCCGCGGCGGGTACCAAAGTTTTGGGGAGCCGTTCGCTCGACCTTGAGCGGACCGTGCGGATGGGATGGGCCGCGACCGGGCCCCTCGATCGGATTAATCCGTCGGAACGGTAGAAAACAATTTGCCCGAGCATTATGCTTGTAATAAAGATGTCGGCGTAAGGCGCTGAGAAGACCCGCCTAAGTCAAGCAGAGGGAAAGGATATGCCGTTTGCAGGACTCGGATTACATCCTCATTTAGTCAAAACGATTCGGGAGCTCGGATACACCCGCCCGACACCGATCCAGACCGAGGCGATCCCGGCCGCATTGGCGGGGAAAGATGTGATCGGCGCGGCGCAGACCGGCACCGGTAAAACCGCCGCCTTCCTCCTGCCGGTGCTGCAGCGGCTGATCCTCTCCCCTTCAAAAGGGAAGACACGCGTTCTGGTCCTGGCCCCGACCCGCGAGCTGGCCGTGCAGGTCGCCGACCATTTAACCGAGTTGTCCAAACAGACCCCGGTTCGATC
>SCUR01000288.1 GCA_004297235.1 Candidatus Manganitrophaceae bacterium
GAATCCAGTGAATTAGGTCTAAGGGCTCTGGATTCCCGCTTTCGCGGGAATGACGGCCCAAAATAAAACCGCTTAACCCAAACTGACCCACTACCTAATCTTTTTTAGGGTCGTAGTCGCGCCGTTTTCCAGAGCGACTCAATTTCCTCGTACAACCCATCACCCCTCAATCTGCCCATAGAAAGTGCTGCGTTCCTTTCCCAGTCCTACTCCTTACGTTTTTCGCCGCGGCTGCAATATCGTCCAGACACGTTAATACCCCCCTCCGGAATTTCCGCTTGACACTCTCCAATCCCTTCGGCTAGAATGGTATTCATATGAATACCATCACGGCACGGCAACAAGAAATCCTCACCTTCATCCAGCAAACGGTGGAGCAGAAAGGCTATCCCCCCTCCCTACGTGAAATCGCAGGCCACTTCGGGATGGTCGGAACGCGGGGCGCTTTCAAACATGTCGCCGCACTGATCCGCAAAGGACACCTGCGAAAAGGTCCGGGGGCCCGGGCGCTGGAAGTGATCTCGCAATCGCAGACAGCGAGGGCCGTCCAATCAAAGAGCGCCGGCCGGGCGATCCCGATTTTGGGAAGGGTCGCCGCCGGACAGCCGATCCTCGCCGAGGAGAACTTGCTTGGGCACCTGACGGTCGATCCTTCGCTCGTTCGCGGGAGGGAAGCGTTCCTCCTGAAGGTCAAAGGGAAGAGCATGCGCGACGCCGGCATCCTCGATGGGGATCTGGTCCTGGTCAAACGACAGGCCGATGCCGACTCCGGCGAGATCGTCGTTGCGATGGTCGAGGGGGAAGCGACGGTGAAGCGGCTGATCAAGAAAAGGGGAAGCCTGATCCTCCAGCCCGAGAATCCCGACTTTGATCCGATCGTCATCACCGAGAAAGACGCCTCCTTTCAAATTCTCGGAAAAGTCGTCAGTCTCATTCGGCCGGTCGTTTGATCGTAGAAGAGGAGCACGCTTGTGGACACGACCTACGAAATCGACGCCCCCCTCTTCTCGGGACCGCCGGTCTCCCTGATCTCCGGGATGCCGGGCGGGATCGCTCTCTTCTGCGGCGACGCCGCGCTCTGGCTGCTCTCCGCGCAGATGATCGGCTGGCGGCTCGCCCGGTCGGAGCGGGTCCTCTTTCTCGACGGGGACAACCGGTTTAATCCTTATCCGATCGCCGATCTGGCAAAACGGATCGGACGGGATCGGAGCCTGTTTCTCTCGTCGATCCTCATCTCCCGCGCGGCCACCTGCCATCAGATGACCACACTCATCACCCGGCAGCTCGGCATTGGAATCGCGCGGCACCGTCCCCGCCTGGTGCTGCTGGCGGAGCCGCTCGCCACTTTTTATGATGAAGCGGTCTCTTTCACCGAGAGGAAAACCCTCCTCTCCCGCGCCGTCGGCACACTGGCGCGACAGGCCCGGGAAGGAATCTGGATCGTGGTGCTGACCTCCCCTCCCCCGCCTTCGCACAAGTCGGCGTCGCTCCTCTCAATGGTGCGCAACGCGGCCGATCGGCTCTTCTCCGTCCGCACGAATGAGAACGAGATTCTTATTCGCGAAGAGAATGCTGTCATTGCTCCACCACACCGGACCGGGAGGCGCTGATGGGGCGGACCCTTGCGACCTTCACACAGCTCATCGACCAAGAATGGTCGGCCTGGCAATCGTTTCGCCGGGCGCTGCGCAAGGAAGACCAGGATCACTTCGACGCCCTCTTCCGCGCGGCGAAATACCATGTCGCCGCCGGCAGCTACGCCTCGAAGAGCGCGCCGTTTGAAGCGATGATCGTGGCGATGCTGATTGAGTCGTACAAAACCAACGCGCTGCTCGAAGCGCGGGTGCTGCGGTTAGAGGCGTTCCTCACTGAAAGGAAATCCCCATGAAGATCACCGGCTGGATCTTTGACGTCTATGCGGTCGACGGCGGAATGCGGGTCTGGATCATCGATCCCGAAGGGAGAAAACACCGGCTGCTCGATCCCTTCTCCCCTTCCTTCTACATCGGCGGCCCTCCCGCCGCCGTCCGTCCGCTGCTCACCTTTCTCTCGCGCTTGAACCTGCCGCTGGAGGTCACCCGCGCCGAGGGGATCGAGTTCTATTCGGGAAAGACGATCCCGGTGATGCGGGTGCGGCTGACCAATCCGATCCACTTTACCAAGGTGGTCCGCTGGTGCACCTCCGCCGCCGTGAAACCGGAAGGGAGCGGGATCTCGCTCTACAATTGCGATCTCTCCCTCCCGCAGCTCTACTTCTTCGAGCGCAAAAGCTTTCCGCTCGCCTATTGCGAGGTGGAGGTCGATCCCTGCGGGACCATTCAGACGGTCGGCCTGCTCGATTCGATCTGGCGGACCGATTACACCACCCCCCCCTTGACGACCCTGACCCTTCGCATGGAAGGGGGAAGCATCCGGCCCGACCACACCGGTCCCCGGCGCCTGGAGGTCGTCCTCGACGGACGGACGACCTGCCTGGAAGCGGAGGATGAGGCGGGGCTGATCGACCGGTTCGACCGGCTGATGCTAAGACACGATCCCGACCTGATCCTCTCCGAATGGGGCGATCCGTATCTGCTCCCCCGGCTGATGGCGATGGCGAAAAAGAAACGCTTTCCCCTGCTGCTCAATCGCGAGCCGGACACCGGGGTGATCACCCGGCGCGAGCGCTCCTACTTCACCTACGGCCAGGTGGTCCACCAAGCGCAGGCGCACCTGCTCCTCGGCCGCTGGCACATCGATCTGCACAACTCGTTCCTGGTCGATCAGACCGAGCTCGAAGGGCTCTTCGAGTTCGCGCGCCTCTCGAAAATACCGGTCCAGCAGATGGCGCGGACAACGACCGGCACCGGGATCACCTCGATGCAGATGGATCTCGCCTTTCAAGACGGCATTCTGATCCCCTGGCGAAAACAGGAGAGCGAAGCGTTTAAAAGCGCCGACCAGCTATTGCTGACAGACAAAGGGGGGCTGACCTACGCCCCCAAGCTCGGCTTTCACGAAGAGGTCGCGGAGCTCGACTTCGCATCGATGTACCCCGCGATGATGGCCCGTTACAACATCTCCCCCGAGACGATCAACTGCCCTTGCTGCCCGCACAATCTCGTTCCGGAGATCGGCCACCATCTCTGCACAAAGCGCCGCGGATTGATTCCCCGCTTCCTGGAGCCTTTCTTGGCCAAGCGCGCCGCGTACAAGCGGCTCAAGAAAACCGCGACCGATCCGGAGTGGAAGGCGCGGTATGACGCGCGGCAGTCGGCGCTCAAGTGGGGAATGGTCACCACCTTCGGCTATCAAGGCTATAAGAACGCCCGGTTCGGGAAGATCGAAGCCCACGAGGCGATCACCGCCTATGCCCGGGAGAAGCTGCTGCAGGCGAAAGAAATCGTCGAAGCGGAGGGGTTCGAGATGATCCATGCCATCGTCGACTCCCTCTGGATTAAAAAACCGGGAACGACGGAAGCCGACTACGAAGCGCTGGCCGAGCGGATCTCGAAACGATGCGAGATCCCGATCGCGTTCGAGGGAATCTATCGCTGGGTTCTCTTTCCGCCGTCGAAATCGGACCGGGAGATCGGGGTCCCCAACCGCTATCTCGGCGTCTTCCGCAACGGCGAGGTCAAGCTGCGTGGGATCGAGGCGCGCCGCGGCGACACCCCGCCGTTCATCCGGGCCGCCCAGACTGAGATGATCGAAACGCTCTCTCAAGCGAAAAACCGGGAAGAATATGAAGGGCTGCTCCCCGACGTCGAAGCGATCCGGGAAACTTATCGGGAGCGGCTGAAAGCAAGACGGGTCTCCTTGTGGGAGCTGGCGATCGCCAAGACGATCTCGAAATCCCCCGGCGAATACCAAAAAGAGAGCCTCACGGCGATCGTCGCCAAAGAGCTCGCCGGCCGCGGCGTCCGGCTCTCGCCGGGGCAGAGCATCTCTTACGTGATCACCGATGCCAAAGCGCGCGTGAAATCGGATCGCGCGCGGGCGCTCGGATTCATCGACGGATCGTGGGGGTTCGACGCCGAGAAATACGAATCGCTCCTGATCCAAGCGGCGGAGGTCCTCTTCCCCGACCCGCCGGACCGCTTTCGCCAGCGGAAGCTTCTGCCGTAGTGTTTAATTAGGACTCGAATCAAGAGAGACGGTCAGGAGGAGGAAAGGAGAGAATCTGCACGCTGAGACGCTCCGCCCGTACAAGCCTTCCTGCGTTCCTTCTGTCGAGACGGTTCACCTGCCTCTCGAATCTAAAAGAAGAAGACAGAATCAGATTCGATTGCGAGCTTCAAGGCAACCGAATCGTATCGTCCTCTGAATGAAGAGACGACTTGCCGTAGAAAAGAAAGACGACGCCCCTGCAACATCACTTTCCGCATGACTCCCCCCATAACCGACACGACCTTCCCGGGCTGAATTATTTTTGAGGATCTGGAGAATTTCACTTGTACCCGCCTACGAGGATTGAAGTAAGATTTATCTGCGGTTGTTCCGAGATTCTCCTGCATCCATCGACCGACCGGTATCGACCCGCCACATATAAAGGGGCACAGCCCGGAAAGGATAGATTCCATGAAAGCAACTGCAAAGATCGCACTGGCACTGTTGTTGTTTCTCTCCGCACTCTCCGTTCCATTCATCGGCCATCCGGTATGGCAAAGGGGGAACGAGGCGGAAGCGAAGGTGACGCCGGAAACGAATGTCCAAGAAGATAATGATCAAGAGCTGGATGAAAACAATCCGCAGATCCGGGCGGCGGTGGCGATCCACAAACGCCATACCCGTGACTTGATGTCGATTCCGGAGGTGGTCGGAACCGCGACCGGTCTGTCGGAAGAGGGCCGTCCCGCCGTTCTGGTCTTCGCCAAAAAGAACCTCCTGCCCGGCGTGATCGCCGAGAGCCTGGAAGGGCTCCCGGTCAGCGTCAAAGTGACCGGAGAGATCGTCGACCTGCGGCGGCGCCGCAGACCTCCCGGCGGGGGCGGCGGCAATCCGGGCCCCGGCGCGAACCCCAATACGGCGATCTTCCCTCCTCCGGTCCCGATCGGCGTCTCCACCGGCAACATCAATGAATGCTCCGCCGGCACCCTCGCCGCCCGGGTCAAAGACCCCTCCGGAAACGTCTTTGCGCTGAGCAACAACCATGTTTATGCCCTTGAAAATAACGCTCCGATCGGAAGTCAGCTCCTTCAACCCGGATTGGTCGATACGCAATGCGTCTTGAGAGGCAACAATGTCATCGGCACCCTCTCCAAGTTCGTGCCGATCAACTTTGCCGGAGGACCGAACACGGTCGATGCGGCGGTGGCGCTCTCTTCCACCTCCCTCCTGGGGAACGCCACCCCTCCCGGAGGATATGGAGTTCCCAACTCGGTGACGACCACGGCGAGTATCGGCCAGGCGGTCCAAAAATATGGGCGGTCGACCTCCCTGACACACGGAACGATCACAGGGATCAACGCCACCGTCACGGTTAATTACGGCCCCTCCGGGAACGCCACTTTCGTGAATCAAATCATCGTGACCTCCACCGGATCGTTCATCCAGGCGGGCGATTCCGGATCGCTTCTGGTCACGGACGATCCGGAGGCGAACCCGGTCGGATTGCTCTTTGCCGGAAATACCAGCGGGAGGATGGGAATCGCGAATCCGATCGGCGATGTGCTGTCGGGTCTCGGCGTCGCGATCGACGGCAAGTAAGCCTCTGGCCGATTGAAGATTCCCCGCCGCAAGCAGCGGGGAATCTTCGACCCGAATGGAGATGAATCTATTTGTATTCGCGCGTCTAACCCACGCCCCAAGGGGCAGGGAATGCGACGCGCGTGCGTGTTCAAAGTGAAGTTGGGTTGCAGCGGGAGGGCGCCGGACGGCATCGGCCTCCGGCGTCCTCCCCCAGGCCGGGCGCGAAGAAGCGCGGTCGGAGCTTAAAGTGATCCCTATTGAAATCTTCCCTCAAACCCTGTATGAATGGAAGGGTCCTCTCAACCCGGCGGAACGCTGTCGTGTTTTCAACGATTAACTTAACAGGCTGGCCCCTCGCTTTGATTCTTTCTCTCACGGTCCTGACCGGGGCGGGCAATAACGCGGACCGTCCTGCAGAAGAGACTCCGATGACGGAAAAGAAACTCGCGGAGATATTAAACGAGCAGACCCAAGCGTTGATGTCGCTTCCGGGGGTCGTCGGTACCGCGTTGGGCTCGTGCGACGGCGAGCCTTGCATCAAAGTGTACGTCGTCCAAAGGACCCCCGCATTGGATCGGAGCATCTTCGATCGTCTCTCCGGTTATCCGGTGCAGATCGAAGAGACCGGAGAGATTCGGGCCTTTCCCAAAAATCGGAACTGATCCCCGAACGGGACGCTGCAACACCCCCGGGCCGCTCTCCTCGGAATGGATCGATGAAGCGATTCACTCTCGTCCGCCACCGAATGAATTCGAGAAACTTCCCTCCCTTTTCCCCCTCGACTATTTCTATTGACACCTTTTAAAAAGGTGTGATAGCGTTCCTTCCATAAAAACCTGTAATTAACATAGTTTCGGTATATTTTCCATAGAATACGAACGGAAATCGGGCCAAACGATCTTCGTCTCGGAGAATATCTGCCGCCCGATCAGGGGAAGCGGTTCCACCGCAGCGCAGGGAATCCAATGGAATATTACCAGACGCAAAGAAGAGGGGCGCTGAAGAGAACCATGAATGAGTCGGAGCAGCAGATCAGAGAGCGGACGGACGAACTCGTCAGAATCAATCGTGCGCTCCAGGAGGAAAACGCCGAGCGCGAGCGGGCAGAGGAGGCGTTGAAGCGGTTCCAGTTCTCGATGGAGCATGCGCCGGACGCCGTCTTTTTTATGACCCGCAATGCCGGCTTCTCCTACGTCAACGAGCAGGCGTGCCGCTCCCTCGGCTACACCCGCGAGGAGCTGCTTTCCCTAAAGCTGTGGGATATCGATCCGATCTATCCGAAAGAGCGGTGGGAGAGGATCTGGGCGCAACACCAGGAAGAGCAGGTCGGTTCGGTCCACCTGGAAACCTTGCATCGGCGGAAAGACGGAACCGTTTTCCCCGTAGAAGTGTCCGCCGAACACCTCTGGCTCCGGAACGATGAGTTTCATGTCGCTTTCGTGCGCGACATCAGCCAGCGGAAGCATGGAGAGGAGGCGGTGAAAGAAGCCGAAATGCGGCTTCGGCTGGCGCTACAGGCGGGACGAATCGGAACCTGGGATTGGAACATGCGGACCGGCCAGATTGTCTGGTCCCGCGGCCACGAGGAGCTGTGGGGAATGTCCCCCGGAACCTTCAAAGGCACTTTCGAGGAATTCGAAATGCGAATCCATCCGGAAGATCGGGAGGGGCTGAATCGTCTCCTGGCGGAGGCGGTGGCGGAACGCCGCACCTATCACCATCAATTTCGGATTATCCGCCCCGACGGGAGCATCCATTGGATCGCCGGGCAGGGGGAGCCCTTTTTCGACGACACGGGCCATCCGGTGCGGATGATCGGCGTGGTCCGAGACATCACCGAGCAACGGCGCGCCGAGGAGGAGGTCAGCCTGCTCCAGACGATCCTCCTTGCGGTCGGCGAGTCGCCGAACCTCTCCACCGCGCTCTGCGTGGTGATGGAGAAGATCTGCGAGGCGACCGGGTGGGAGATCGGCCAGGCCTGGATACCGCAACCGGACGGAAAGACCCTCGTCTGCAGTCCCGTCTGGTATCGCCGGGGTCCTCATTTCGAGAAGCTGCGATGGATGAGCCGGGAGATGATCCTCCCGGCCGGAGAGGGGCTTCCGGGAAGCGCTTTCGCTTCAAGACAGCCGGTCTGGGTGCGGGATCTGTCGCAGGCGAAGAACTGCTCGCGCGCGCCGGTCGCCGCCGAGGTGGGGCTCAAATCGGGTTTTGCGGTTCCCGTCCTGGCCGACAATCAAGTGATGGCGGTGCTGGAATGGTATATCTCCGAATCGCGCGAAGAAGATGAGCGGTTGATCCGGCTGGTCTCCACGCTGGCCTCTCAACTGGGGGTCGCCATCGGGCGAAAGCGCTCGGAAGAGGCGCTGTCGGCGGAAAAGGAACGGCTGGCGGTCACCCTTCGCTCCATCGGCGACGGGGTGATCGCGACCGATACGGAGGGAAAGATCGTCTTGATGAACCGGGTCGCCGAAGGCCTCACCGGAACGGTTCAGGAAGAGGCGGTCGGTCGGCCGCTCGGCCAGGTCTTTTCGACCATTGACGAAAAGAGCCGAGAGCCGTTGGAAAACCCGGTCAGTCGGGTCCTTGAAACCGGCGCCCGGGTCTCTCCGGCAAACCAGACGATTTTGATCTCCCGGGACGGAACCGAGCGGATCATCGCCGACAGCGCCGCCCCCATCCGGGACAAACAAGGAGAAATCATCGGCGTGGTCCTGGTCTTTCGGAACATCACCGATGAGAAGAAAAAAGAGGAGGACCTCCTCCGGATGAGCAAGCTGGAGGCGATCGGGCTGCTCGCCGGCGGCATCGCCCATGACTTCAACAATATTTTGACCGCCATCTTGGGGAACCTCTCCCTGATCAAGGCGGAAATGGGGGCCGCCCACCCTCTCTTTCAACAGGTGAAAGAGGCCGAGAACGCCTCCCTCCGGGCGCGCGATCTCTCGCAGCAGCTGCTGACCTTCTCCAAAGGCGGGGCCCCGATCAAAAAGACGCTCTTCGTTCAACAGCTTCTCAAACAATCGATCGAGTTTGCTTTGCGGGGATCGAATGTCCACGCGGCCTTCTTCATTTCGGACGAGCTCTGGCCGGTCGATGTGGACGAGGGGCAGATCAGCCAGGTCCTTCACAATCTCGTCATCAACGCGCAACAGGCGATGCCGGAAGGGGGCGCCCTCCATGTCCGGGCCGAAAACTATATCGCCTCCGGAATCGAGAAGCGGCTGCCGATCCCCTCCGGACAGTACATCCTGATCTCGGTGCGGGACTTCGGAATCGGCATCAAGAAAGAGCATTTCGACAAGATCTTCGATCCCTATTTCACCACCAAGCAGAAAGGGAGCGGATTCGGCCTCTCTACGTCGTACTCGATCATCAAGAAGCACGAGGGCCATATGACCGTCGACTCCGAGCTAGGAAAGGGATCGACCTTTTCGATTTATCTCCCCGCCTCCTCGAAAGAGGTCGAGCCGCCGGCGGCCGTCGAAACGCCGCTGCGGGGCAAAGGGAAGATCTTGGTGATGGATGACGCCAAAGCGGTCCGGGAGGTGGCGGGAAAGATGCTCCATTTTCTCGGATATGAGGTCGGCTTCTCCGAAGATGGAAACGAAGCGATCGCCCGCTACCGGGAGGCGCGGGAATCGGGCCGCCCATTCGACCTGGTCATCATGGATTTGACCATCCCGGGAGAACTGGGAGGAAGAGAGGCGATTCAAAAGTTGATCGAGATCGATCCCGATGTGAAAGCGCTCGTCTCCAGCGGCTACTCCGACGACCCGATCATGGCCGATTACACAAAATATGGCTTTAAAGGAATGCTGGCGAAACCCTACAAGATGGAAGAGTTGAGCAAAGTCCTCCGGAAGGTGATCGCCGGAAAGAAATGACCGGGGGGGATCAAAAGAGACGATCCCTTCCCGGGTGATGTTTGCTTTGAAACAGCAAACGGGTTTTGGAATTACGGAAGCGCGACGATGGCGTCTTCCAATCGTTTCAGGTAGGCGTGCAGCTTCGGGTGTTTCTCCGCGATGTCTCCGAAATAAATCCCCGCGGAATAGCGCGTCTTCGCCTCCCCGGTTTCCGCCCAGACGACCTCCCCCAGAATCAATTCATGGAGCGGCTCATTCTCGTCGGTTACCAACGAGAGCTCGATCAGGAGGCGGTCTCCTTTTTTAACGCGCTCATCGGTATACAATCCCAGTCCGTGCGTGGAGATTGATCGGATGAGCGCGCCGTTCCACTGCTCGACGCCCGGAGGGGTAAAGCGGACGCGGGCCGTCAACGGAATGCGAGGGTATCTTCGATAATCGATCGACTGTTTTTTCTTATAGAACATTCGGACCTCACAGAGGGGTTTAGAACCTATCTCATCCTGGTTTCGATTGCGGCCGGCTGTCGATGCCGAGTAAAAAGTATCAGAAGTTTAAGATCTGTCAAGGCGAGAGCGGATCGATCGATTCCAAACTGAATATTCTTCCTGCTTTATGGATTCCGGCGGTCAGAAAATTTATGTACGCAGCCATCCTCCGAGAGAAGCAATCGAATGATCTTCAGTCCAATCCGAATTCTCGCCGGCAGAAGCCCCGGCGGGCCGGCACGTTTAGAGATGATGTCTTTCGAATGTTCTGGTATGATCTTCTTACGTCGGTTTACAGATCTTCCCAACCAAGATGTATGGAGGGATCAATCGCATTGTTGAATAAATTAATCGCGTCGGCCGTTCTGATCATGACCGTGATGTCTCCTCAAATCGGCGCTTCCGAGGAGAACATCGTCCCCAGCCACATCCACAATTCCGTCTATGAAGTGATCGTACCGAAGCCTTCGGAGGGCTCGTTGATCTATGAGAAGCCGTTGCCGCTCGATCTGCTCCCCTTCCTCATCAGGAACGACAAGTATTATTCGATCGGAACCGCGTTTGCGATCAGCGGCACCGAGTTTGTGACGGCGGCCCATGTGTTGAGCTTGGGGGTCAAAAGCCAGTTCAAAGAGATCTTCGTGCGCGATATCAACGGCCGGGTCTTTCCGCTCGACCAGATGATTAAATTTTCCAGCCGGCGCGACTTTGCCGTCTTTACCGTGAAAGAGAGGGCCTCCGCGGAGCATCTCGATCTCAATCCGGAGGCAAAAATAAATGAAAAGGTCTACGCGGTCGGAAACGCGTTGGGCGAAGGG